>JANLXV010000211.1:0-7464 GCA_031365305.1 Chitinophagaceae bacterium | reverse complement strand
CCTCTTATACCAAAGATGTAAATGCGATGATGGTCCGCAACTACAAATTGGGAACGCCAACCGGAACGCTTAATTCGGGAACCGGCGATAATCGAAAAATTTATCTCGCAACGGACCAGGGTTCCGCTAACACCTATGTATTTACCAATACAAATAAGGGCTACCAGTTTAATGTGAGCTTGCAGGCGCAGCAAAATTTTACGAAGAATCTCTATATGCAGGCATCATACAATTATTTAATTGCTAAAGATGCCAGTTCAATTTCTGCAGAAATATCCAGTGATGCTTTTGACAGAAACCCTATTCTAAACAATGCTAATGCAGCCATTAACTCCCGGTCATTATATGGCAATACACACCGCTTAGTTTTAGCTGGTGTAAAAAAGTTTGACTACGGTATAGAAAACAAATATGGTACTACTATTTCATTCTTCGCTAACTGGGTAAGTGGCGACAGGTTTGCTTATGTGTACGGTGGTGATATAAATAATGATGCAACTACCACTAATGATTTAATGTATGTGCCTACCGATGCTGAAATTACTGTGATGACTTTTGCACCATATACTGATATTGCAGGCACCGTGCAATCACCAGCCGTTCAGCAGGCAGCGTTGAAAAATTTTATTGCCCAGGACAAATATTTGAGCAGCCGGCGGGGAAAAATTACTGAGAAGTATGCAGGTGAAACGCCTTGGTTCAGCCAGCTTGATGTACGCATTTTACAGGATTTTAATTTCAAATCAAACAGCAAAAAACATACGGTGCAACTAAGCCTGGATATTCAAAATTTCGGGAACCTTGTCAGCAGTAAATGGGGTGTACGTCAATATGCTACAACCTCCGGGTTTTATCAGCCCTTGTCTGTAAATGGATTCACTGGTAATGCCGCACCAATCTTTACTTTTGATCCATCACAAAAAAATACATTCACCTCAAGCCCTGATCTTTTATCACGCTGGCAAATGCAGTTTGGCCTGCGGTATATTTTTTAAAAAATCTTCAACGCAATATATTTGAATAAACATTTCTAAAATTTGTAACCAGGCAAGCTTTTGAAAAGTATTGATAACAAAGCCTGTTGAAACATGGGCGATCATAGTATCAGATTATAAAATTATATTCAGCTTTCTTAATTGTTAATCATGGAAAATTCAAGAAGAGATTTTATAAGAACATCAACAAAAGCTGCTGCAGGCCTGTATCTTGGCACTTTAGGCATGACGGCAAAAAGTTATGCCCGTATAAAAGGCGCTAACGACCGGGTGAATGTTGGCATCGTTGGTTTTTCAGACCGCTTTAAAAGTTCACTGCTACCCTCATTTTTAACTAACTACAAAGCATTGAATTTTGATATTATTGCCGTATCCGACATTTGGAAGTTGCGGCGTGAAGAAGGGCAAAGTTTACTGAAGCAAAAAGTTGAGCATGATGTACAGGCCTGCGTTAATAATGAGGCGTTGTATACTATTAAAGATGTAGATGCAGTCATTATAAGTACAGCAGATTTTCAGCATGGGTTGCATACACTTGAAGCAGTAAACGCAGGTAGGGATACCTATACCGAAAAGCCTTTTGCGGAAACCATGGACGATGCCAATGCTGTGCTTAAAGCTGTAAAAAGTTCAAACAAAATTGTACAGATAGGTTCGCAACGCCGCAGTGGCGCTAATTATAAACAAGCTGCTGATTTTGTACAGTCAGGAAAGTTTGGGCCGATAACTATGGTAGAGCTCACCTGGAATGTTAACCAGCCGGGCCGCTGGCGCAGGCCGCAGGCTGTTGCTAAATTAAAGCAAGAAGATACAGACTGGAAGCGCTTTTTACTAAACAGGCCGCATGAAAATTTTGATGCAAGAAAGTATCTGGAGTTCCGTTTATTCTGGCCTTATTCCTCCGGCATGCCCGGGCAATGGATGAGTCACCAGATAGATACGGTGCATTGGTTCTCCGGGTTAAAACATCCGAGAAGTGTTGTGGCGAATGGCGGTATTTACGTATGGAAAGACGGCCGCAAAAACTGGGATACTACAACCGCTGTGTTTGACTATGGCCCGCAGAACGATAACACTTCGGGCTTCCAGGTGGTGTTTTCATCACGCATGCACAATGGCGATGAGAACCCAGCGGAAATTTATTACAGCAATGGCGGCGAAATGAACCTGATCACCAATAAAGTGTCGCCACGGGGTGGCCTGCAAAAAAACTTTGCAACAGATATGAATATGCAGCCAAATCTTTTGCAGGAAACGGATCTTGCAAAAGACAGCATTAAAGTAGTGGCCTCAGCAAATACAGGTGGTGATGCGTTAACAAATGCACATATCCGCAACTGGATGGAATGTGTGCGAAGCCGCCAGCAGCCTCACGCACCGGTTGAAGCCGGCTATGCGCATTCCATTGCCAACATCATGACCAATGCCGCCATCCATACAGGCGAAAAAGCCACGTTTGATGAAAGTATAAAGCAGGTAATTGCCGGCGGAAAGATCTTTAAATATTGATGATATGAAGAGAATAATTCTCGGCAGTTTAATTTTTATAATGAGTGGTACATCTTCTGCGCAAACCAAAGGCTTTAGTATTTTGGAAAAGCCCGACGCTAAACAAATAGATATATTATACAATGGAAAGCTGTTGACTGCTTATTGTTATTACGATTCAATTAAGAAGCCATTCCTGTTTCCAATCAATACCTTAGATGGTATAACGGTTACCCGTGGTTACCCCGTAGCGCCCCATGCCGGTGAAAGAACTGATCATCCCCATCATACCGGTTTGTGGATGAATTATGAATCAGTAAATGGGTTTGATTTCTGGAATAATTCTACAGCAATCCCCAAAGAAAACAGGAACCATTATGGTACGATCCTGCATGAAAAATTATTGGATAAGCAAGCCTTAGGCAACAAAGCCGTTTTAAAAACACAGGCAGTGTGGATGCGGCCTGACCGCGTTGTATTATTAGATGAATTAACAAAATACACCTTCACCATTAAAGACAATTTATTTTTAATTGACAGGCGAACCACGCTTACGGCACGAGACAGCACTGTACTTTTTAAAGATGTGAAGGATGGATTTTTTGCCATTCGTGTAGCAAGAGAACTTGAAATGCCTTCGCAGCAGGAAGATGTTTTTGTAGATAACAAGGGCAATAAAACCACTGTGGCTAAAATTAATAATGATCATGTTTCAGGCATGTATTATAGCAGCAATGGCCTCAAGGGTGATTCTGTGTGGAGCAGCAAAGGCGTTTGGACAATGCTTAAAGGGGTTAAGGATGGCAAGGCCATATCCATCGGCATTATTGATCATGCTGCCAATGTTGGCTATCCGGCTTACTGGCATGCAAGAGGCTATGGCTTGTTTGCAGTTAATCCATTAGGGCGGGAAGTATTTAGTAAAGGCGCAGATTCATTAAACTTTTCATTAAGTCCGGGTTCCTCAGTCACATTCAATTACAGGGTTGTTATTGCTTCCGGGGAAAACATCACATTTTATAAAATGAATGTTTTGGCTAGCGACTTTAATACCGTTAAATAATTTTTTTATCAACCAGGTCATACTATGAAACTGGGAATAGCAACAGATCATGGCGGCTTTGAATTAAAAAATATTATTCAAAAATTTTTGATAGAGGCAGGATATGCGGTACAGGATTTTGGGGCTTACACTTTTGATCCGCAGGATGATTATCCTGACTTTGTACTTGCTTTAGCAAAGGCTTTGCAACAGAAAAAAATTGAGAGGGGCATAGCTATTTGCGGCAGTGGCGTAGGCGCCTGTATAGCTGCCAACAAAGTAAACGGTGTACGGGCCTGCTTAATTACAGAACATTTCTCGGCACACCAGGGTGTTGAAGATGATGACATGAATTTAATTTGCCTCGGTGGCCGCATTACAGGTGTTTCCGCAGCAAGAGAAATAATTACGACTTTCTTACAAGCCACTTTTAAGACCGCGGAAAAATACAGTCGCCGGTTAAATAAAATTATTGCTGCTGAGAATGATGTAAAGATTTAATAAAGCTTAAACCAGCAGTACTCCCCTGCAACAGTTTGTCAGTTCTTACCAAAACTAATGATAACATGGCGGGCCGATACCTTAGCCTGTAACCTTTATAGCTTTTCCAAAGTCGTCAGAAAAAAGAGTCAGTTTTTTATCAGTTGTTTGCGTATGATCTGTAATGGATACACCTTCAAGCTTGCCGGTTGTGGTATCAAGCGTCCAGTTCTCTTCAATAATTAAACGCTTAACACCTTCCTGGTTGTTATCATTATCATCATAATATTCTACCGCAAGCGTATTGTCTTTTAATTTTAGAATGGCGTATCCATTGTGCCCAAGATGTATATCATTATTCTTTCCAATTACTTTTCTTTCACGTTCATCATATATCACGAGACTTCGGTTTACAGGATCGCCAAAGGTTGCAGAGCCCGGCTTTTTGCCTAACTCAACCGGCATGCCGCCTGTGCCGATACATCTTGCAAATAATTTTGAGCCGTTAGGTAATTGATTGCAGCCATAAAACGCCAGCCGATGCTCATGACCCCAAAACCATAACACGGTGCGGTCAGGGGCAATCAGATCCGCCAGTTGCTTACCAGGCTCGTTATGATCATCGGTACGAAAGGCAGAAAAATTCTGGTGATGCGATAATAAAATGATGCCCTTTTTATCTTTATCTGCCAACACCAATTCACGCAGCCAGGCAAGGTGCCACGGATGTAATTTTAAATCCGGGTTATCCTTAATGCCAAATAAACCTCTTAAAGAATCATACCCTGTATCAAGACCAATTATTTTCCAGTGCTCGTTCTCTAAGCAAAAAAAACTTGCTTCCTGCTGGTTAGTATGTTCACCTTTATACACACCCATGTACGGCAGCAACTGGGTAAAATAATATCTGCCGCTCGAATACATTTCATGATTGCCAAGCAATGCAAAGCTGCCCAATCTTCCATAAGGCCACGGTGCGCCAAATGAACTATTGAAATTATCTGCAATCTCTTTGCTGTTGCCAACATAATAGGTATCGCCAAGATGAATGCTGTAATCATTTTCCCCTGCAAGATTGGCGACATTGTGCGATTCCATTGTGTTGGAAGCCCAGTCGCTTAAAAGGGCAATGGTTATTTCTTTGCCCGGTTCATCCGTCATTTTAAAAATGCCATTATTAAGTTTTGGATTAGGATAAGTTTGGTATTTATAATGATGATTGCCGAGGCGGGACACATTCTTTAAGATCCATTTTAATTTGCTTTCACGGGTAAGGCCATGCATATCATACCGCGGCGGACTTTTGGTAACGCTTTCCTGTATGGAATGCATTTGGTTAACAATAGGCGATGTGCTTAACCCAACTAAGTCCTCCTGCTTTTTCATAATTAAAGTTTTAGGATTTATAATGATTGTTTATCAGTAAAATATTTGCCGGAATAAAATTGGCAAGTACCTTTTTTCATGACAGAAATTCATTTAAGTATAAAAAAGTTTATGCGGAAACAGAAGACAATGTATTGATGTAAATAACCCACGCATACATTTAAATGGTTTAAATATTTCCAAAAAAAAATTTAAGATTTTTTTTGGCAATTGCTTAGATAGGGTAATAACCTTACGGCTAATTTTTACGAACTAAGGGCAGTTTTGAAGAATACTTTGCAGGAGATATTTCCAGATTAGATCAAACAAAATAATAAAAGAGATATAGAAATCAAAGCAAAATAATTTTATGCAAGGTCTTTTACCTGACTACCTAAGATTTAAAACGCCATGTATTCAGTATTCCTTCTCTAAAGGATTATTGTCTTTTAATAATAATTCCCTGCTCTTTTGGCAAGAACTTTTTTACCAGTACCAGCCCTGCAATGAAACCGCCAATGTGTGCAGCATAAGCTATGCCACTGGCTTCGCTGCCGCCTAAATATCCTACGCCATTAGCAACCTGTAGCAATATCCATAAGCCCAATACAACAAATGCCGGCACACGTATAAAAAACATAATGAAAAGCACAGTAACACGCTTTGTAGGAAAAAGCAGCAGGTAGCCTGCCAGCACGCCAGATATAGCGCCTGAAGCACCGAGGCTCGGTATCAAATGATTTTCGCCAAAAAGATAATCTGTAAACACATGGGTAAGCGAAGCAATGATGCCACATACCAGGTAAAAGAAAAAGTAGCGGATATGACCAAGCTTATCTTCAATGTTATCGCCAAATATCCAGAGATAAAGCATATTGCCGCCAAGATGTGCAATGCCGCCGTGCATAAACATAGCAGTAATAAGGGTTAACCAAACAGGGATGGCAGTTGCGCCTAAACCGGGTATAGTCACTATTTGTCCGCTGATAGGGTCGTTTACATTTACTGCGGTCGTTACTATATCATGTCCGCTCAAAATTTCAGCGGGCACTGTTGCATAACTATAAGTAAAATCAATATTGCTCCCGAACCCTTGATAAACTATAAAAACAAGAATATTGATGGCAATAAAAATATAATTAACGTAAGGCGTACTTTGGCGGTCAGCATCATCATCGCTTAATGGAATCATGTTACACGTTTATAGTTTCAAGATAAGAAGTTTCAAGAAATGTGTTAGCAGGTGTTAAAGCGCCGGGAATGTTTTACGCTTAAAGAGTTAATTTTGTGTACCTGCTTAATCAATGTAAATGCTTATCAAATGATAGAGTATCTACGTTCGGGTATTAATCATTAGCCCGCTTTATATACAGTTTTCCTGTAAAGAAAAAAATCTTATTCCTTCAAAAAAAAGCATCGCAGCGTTACATCTTTAAAGGGGTAATGTAAGCACCCGGTAACGCCGGGAGAAGTATTGCCCGCAAGAGAACTATTAGGTGATATGCTTTTAGAAATGAATAAGCCAGGCGAAGCTTTGCAGGCTTATGAAGAAGACCTGAAAAGACATCCTAACCGGTTTAACGGGCTTTATGGAGCAGGCCTCGCCGCACAAAAAACAGGTAGTACCGATAAAGCCATTATGTATTACCGGGAGTTAGCAGCTATTGCTGGCAAGGCAGATAGCATAAGGCCGGAAGTGATTATAGCTAATAAATTTTCGAACAACGGTAATGCGTATTAACAGAAAATGGTAGGTACTTCTCTATGGTTTCTTTGGCCCTACCCGGTTCAGAGTATAGCTAAAATCTTCATTACCTGTAAGCAACCTGCCCTCTGCATCTGTAAATAAAAGAAGGTTTTCGTCGGGCCTTATTAAGTAGATCATGCCTTTGCCTTCTTCACTATTTAACTGGTAAATAAGCTGGCCACCTTTCCCGGTAATGGTCTTCCATTTTCCGCCTGTGCCACGTATGCTACGCCATATACCTCTCTTCGCAGTTTCATCACCATATAGAATGATGCGCCACTTTATTTTGTAGCACAATTGCCCTGCAGGAATGATGCCCGGTACGCCACAGGGTGTTCTTCCATCGA
>JANLXV010000196.1:0-6041 GCA_031365305.1 Chitinophagaceae bacterium | reverse complement strand
AAAACCGGTGACGTAGAGATGCTTCAGCCAGATTCAATTTTGCAAACTGCCCTGCCGGAAGATATGCCAACAGCCGATGATCTGCCGCCGCTGGAAGCTGATTCATTACCAAGGCCAATTATAAATATACATCATACCTCTGCTGCTGACATTGTAAATTTTGCAAAAACGCTTATAGGTACACCCTATAAATATGCTTCAACCGATCCTGCACAGGGTTTTGATTGCTCAGGCTTTATCACCTATGTCTTTAATAATTTTAAGATACAGGTGCCGAGATCATCTCTTGATTTTACCAATGCAGGTATAGAAGTGCCGGTTGAACAGGCCTTACCGGGAGACCTGATTTTGTTTACAGGCACCGATAGTACAAAACGCTTGGTAGGCCACATGGGTATTATCAATGACCGAACCGCTGATTCTACCACATTTATACATTCCACTTCCGGGAAGGCTTATGGGGTTACCATTACCAGGCTTAATGATTATTACAAAGGCCGTTTTGTAAAAGTGATTCGCATTTTCAATAAAAAATCATGAAAATGATAAACCATGTTACCGGTATTTTATTAATGCTTTGCTGGCAAAGTGTTTATGCTCAAAAACATCGTAGCCTTGATACCGGAAAGATTTATAAAACCGTTGATTCAATAAACCGTGCATTGGACAAGGCTATTGTTGAAAAGAATGTGGCATTATTGCAAAAATATTATGCTGATGATTTTGTTTTTCACCACGGCAGTGGTATAGTTGATAACAAAGCCTCGTGGCTAAAGTATGTGACTTCTGAGAGAGCAAATTTACTTCACGGGTCATGATTCAGTTGCCATAGAAGCGCATGATCACATAGCCATTGTAAAAGGCATGTTATCTATAAGCAATCCTGTTAATCATCAGCCCAATGATTATGCAATTAAGTATTATCGCTTTTTTTTATACACCGGCATCACACCTGGCAATTGCTTTCTCATAACACTTACAAAGAGTGGAAATTATTGCCGACTCAACCGGAGGTCAGTCAATAGTCATTAAGTTATTAAGTCAATTATTTTATCTTCACCAGTTAATGACCAATGACCATTGAAAAAATTTATGCTTACAATTTAAACTATTTTTAAATGTGTGGAATAGTTGGATATATTGGACCACGGCAGGCTTACCCCATAATAATTACCGGGCTTAAACGCCAGGAGTATAGGGGCTACGATAGCACAGGCGTAGCCCTCATCAATCATAATTTAAAAGTTTATAAAAAGAAGGGTAAAGTTGCCGAGTTGGAGAATTCTTTAATAGGTGTTGATGTAAACGCTCATATCGGCATCGGTCATACTAGGTGGGCAACACATGGTGAGCCAAGTGACAGGAATGCACATCCGCATCAAAGTGCTTCAGGCAAGCTGGCTATGATACATAATGGTATTATTGAAAACTATAACCAGTTAAAGCAGGAATTAGTTAGTAAAGGCTATCAATTTAAAAGTGATACCGATACTGAAGTGCTTTTGAATTTTATTGAAGAAATTCAATTGAACAATCAATGTACACTTGAAGAAGCTATTCGTATTGCATTGAAAAGAGTATCCGGTGCTTATGTTATTTTGATATTGGACGAGGATAATCCTGACACTATTATTGCGGCAAGAAAAGGCAGTCCTTTGGTTATTGGCATTGGTAAAGGGGAACATTTTTTAGGCTCAGATGCCACGCCAATGCTGGAGTATACCAAGGAAGTAGTGTATGTAAACGATTACGAAATTGCTATAATAAAAGCTGATGAGCTTATTTTAAAAAATCTCGGCAACGAACGGCAGACGCCATACATATCAAAGCTTGATCTTGAATTGGCAGCCATTGAGAAAAGTGGCTATGAACATTTCATGCTGAAAGAAATTTTTGAGCAACCGGTTACTATTCATGATTGTCTTCGTGGCCGGCTTGATGCTGCTGCTGGCACCATTACAATGGCTGGCGTTCAGAAATATATTGCAGAACTAACCACTGCCAACAGGATTATTATATTGGCCTGCGGTACAAGCTGGCATGCTGCCTTGCTTGCAGAGTACGTTATAGAAGAGTTATGCCGTATTCCGGTAGAAGTAGATTATGCCAGTGAATTCAGGTACCGCAAACCCATCATTTCGCCGGGAGATGTTATAATAGCAATTTCACAAAGTGGTGAAACGGCTGATACATTGGTAGCCATTGAAAAGGCGAAAGAAGCTGGCGCAATTATCTTCGGCGTGGTGAATGTTGTCGGCTCTTCTATAGCCAGAATTTCCCATGCAGGAGCTTATACACATGCTGGTCATGAAATTGGAGTTGCTTCAACAAAAGCATTTACGGCGCAATTGGTTTTGATGATCATGATAGCATTAAAAATTGCAAAAGAGAAAGCGTCTATCAGTCAGGAAAGATATAGTCGTTTGCTGTTTGAACTGGAAGATCTGCCTGAGAAAGTAGAAGCCATTTTAAAAAATGCTGAAGAGCTTAAAGTAATTGCTGAAAAATATAAAGGGGTCACCGATGCCCTTTATCTTGGCCGTGGCTACAACTTCCCCATAGCGCTTGAAGGCGCTTTAAAGCTTAAAGAAATTTCTTACATACATGCTGAAGGTTATCCTGCTGCAGAAATGAAGCATGGCCCTATTGCGATTGTTGATGAAAAATTACCTGTTGTTTTTATTGCTACAAAAGATGAGTCTCATGCAAAAATAGTGAGCAACATCCAGGAGATTAAAGCCAGGAAAGGTATGGTGATTGCCATTATTACCGAAGGCGACGAAACCATTCCCGGCATGGCTGATGATGTATTTTTTGTGCCGCCGGCAGATGAAATAGTTTCTCCGTTGCTAAGTACCATTCCACTACAATTATTGTCTTATTATCTCGGTGTGGCTAAAGGCTGTGATGTTGATAAACCCCGTAACCTTGCAAAATCTGTAACGGTTGAATAGATGTGCCTGTTGATCTCACTTTAAATCTTACTTCAATTATATGAATATTATAAACAAACATAAAGTTGAAGAGCTTGGGTATGGCTTTATCAATCAAAAATATTTGCACGATGGTGAAGATGAATATTACCAGCGCTACAATCAAAATACAAACAACACTGTCTACAGGCAATTAAGCTCTTCTGAAATTGAAACGCTTATCAGGAATGGTAACAGTTCTGATGATTGGGATAAGATATTGGTAAGCGATGCCTTCAACCCCAACCTCGTAAAAAATTGCAAATTCTTTGGGCTTATACGTATAGGTAAATTAGAGCCATACTATCTTGAATTTAATAACCTTAGAATGGCTGTGGGGCTGTATAACAGCACGCTGATCAGTTGTGATTTTGGCGATAATGTTTGTATAGATAATACTGCTTATCTAAGTCATTATATCATCGGCAATGAAGTGATGATCGCAAATGTTAATGAGCTGGCGACAACGGATTACGCAAAATTTGGTAATGGCATTTTAAAAGATGGTGAATCAGAAAAGACAAGGATATGGATGGAATTATGTAATGAAAATGGTGGCCGGAAAGTTATACCTTTTGAAAGCATGCTGCCGGGAGATGCTTTTTTATGGATCAAGTATCGTGATGACGAGGCATTACTTGAAAAATTTGTAGAACTAACAGCAAAAGAATTTGATAAGCGCAGGGGATATTATGGTACTATCGGCGATAGAACCGTTATAAAAAACTGCAAGATCATTAAAGATGTTGCCATAGGTTCAGATGCCTATTTAAAGGGCGCTAACAAATTAAAAAACTTAACGATAAATAGTGATGCAGAGCGAACGTCTCAAATTGGTGAAGGTTGTGAAATAGTAAATGGTATTGTTGGGTATGGCTGTAGAATTTTTTATGGCGCCAAGGCTGTACGGTTTGTAATGGCATCGCATTCACAGTTAAAATATGGTGCAAGGCTTATCAATTCATACCTTGGTAATAACTCAACAATCTCGTGCTGCGAGGTTTTAAATGCGCTCATTTTCCCTGCACATGAGCAGCACCACAATAATTCATTTTTATGTGCTTCGTTATTAATGGGTCAAAGTAATGTAGCAGCAGGCGCTACGCTGGGCAGCAACCACAATAGCCGAAGTGCTGATGGCGAAATGGTTGCAGGAAGAGGCTTCTGGCCGGGGCTTTGTGTAAGCATCAAACACAATTCCAGGTTTGCATCATATTGCATTTTATCAAAAGGAGATTATCCGGCGGAACTTAAAATCACTATTCCTTTTTGTTTGGTAAGCAATGATGAGGCGAGTGATAAACTGGTTATCATGCCGGCTTATTGGTTCATGTATAACATGTATGCGCTTTCCCGCAACACCTGGAAATATAAGGACAGAGACATGCGGACTGAAAAAATTCAGACTATTGAATACGATTTCCTGGCACCGGATACAATAAATGAAATCTTCACTTGCCTTGAACTTTTTAAGACATTAAAAAAAGATACAGCCGGTGATTTTTACCTGGAAGGATTTGAGAATAGCTTAAGACCGGTACAGGTTATCAAGGTAGAGCAGGCGACGGAAATTTTTAAAGACCTCATCTTATTTTATGGCGCTTCCCAAATAATTCAACACGTACGGGAGAATAAGTTGTATTCTCTAACTGAAATTAAGAAAAGCCTTCCCGCTAAAATTCAACGCAGCAAATGGATCAACGTAGGAGGGCAATTGATGGTAGATAGTGATGTGGCAAAATTAAAACAGGATATTAAAAAAAGTAAAATAAATAGTTGGGCGGCTCTCCATGACATGTACAAAAAATTGGGCGATAAATACCCTCCAGATAAGTTATCCCACGCCTATACCGCTTTGCTGGAATTACTTAACATCACTGCCAAACAGTTCACGGTAGAAGTTTTAAAAGATGTAATACATAAAGCCATTAAAGTAAAGAAATGGATGAGTGATGGCATTGTGGAATCAAGAGAAAAAGATTATACAAATCCATTTAGGAAAATAACCTTCGATTCAAAAAATGAAATGGAAAAAGTTGTAGGAAAATTTGAAGACAATAGCTTTATCCAGGAACAACTAAAAGAAGCGGATAATTTTAGAAAAGAAGCTTTCGCATTAATAAAAAAACTCGGCGCTTAATATCTTTCTATTTATTAATAAAATATTCTACGGCGAGTAAATAACTTTTCATACCAAGACCTGTAATAGTGCCTTTGCATTTTGCAGATATGTGATTAATCATCCTGAACTCTTCTCTTGCATTTATATTACTGATGTGCACCTCAACCACGGGCGCCTTAACTGCTGCAATCGCATCGCCAATTGCTACAGAAGTATGTGTGTAACCTCCTGCATTTAAAATAATGCCGTCCATGTTCATTCCGGCTCGTTGTATTTCATTAATCAGCTCACCTTCAACGTTACTCTGAAAATAATCAAAATCAATAGTTGCATATTTTTTCCGAAGCCTTTCAAAAAAATGCTCAAAGCTTTCTGACCCATAAATGTCTGTTTCCCGGGTACCGGTCATATTAAGATTAGGGCCATTAATTATTGCGAGTTTCATAAATTGAAAGTAAGTAAAAAGTAAAAAGTAAAAGAGAGTACTTATTTGGAGTGGGGTTGCATTTTTAATATGGACTTTTAAAAAATTACTTTTTTCATTTAATTGAAGAAAAGTTGCTTTTAAATTCGCCTCTAAAATTTTTACTTTTTATTTGGAGTGTCCTGCATTTTATATTTGGCATTTTTTCCTTTTTCCTTTTTACTTTTTACTTTTCATCATAGCTATAAAATCATCAAACAAATACCGGCTATCATGCGGCCCGGGTGTAGCTTCAGGATGATACTGAACGGAAAAAGCCGGGCGGTCTTTAAGCCTTATGCCTTCGATAGAATCATCGTTGAGATTTATATGCGTTATTTCAATATTGTCAGCAGCTCTTATTGCTTCAGGGTTTACACCAAAACCATGGTTTTGGGTTGTTATCTCACACTTACCCGTAAGCACATTTTTTACCGGGTGGTTTAAGCCTCTATGACCATGATGCATTTTAAAAGTAGGTACA
>JANLXV010000168.1:0-12999 GCA_031365305.1 Chitinophagaceae bacterium | reverse complement strand
CTATTCTCTTATCATCACGGGCTTCTCCAAGCAAATAATTATAAAGGTTAATTTGATTAATAATGGTATCCCAATCGCCGCTGAATAAATAATAGTGATCATTGTGTAAGAGAATAGCCCCTTTGTTGGTTTTATAGAGATGCATATTTATTTTTTTAACTCATCAATATCAACATGAAGAATAGCTTTTATAAGTTGGCGTAATGAATGATAACTGCCCTGTAAATGAAGTGTAGACTGGGAGTATGTAGCACTTTTGCCTGCCTGAAGATCAAGGGCCGGAGATGAAGATTCTATTTCATAAAACGGCCCCATCTGTGTACCATCTTCCAGTTTGCCATCATTGTATGAATTGATCACATCGCCTTTATAGGGTTCCTTTTGTATTTCCCATTTCGAGTTTACATAAGATGCTTTCTTATTGATTTGAGGTATAACCAGTGTTAGTACATTATTCTGAAAATCGAAGGCAGCAGCGATGGGTTTTGCAATCACCGGCGACAAGCCTATTTTACTGCGAAAGTTTCCATCACAGGTAAAAAACAATACGCTGTCTTTTACCAGTAGCCTGTTCTTTGGGATAGCACCGAAATAATTATCAGTAATAAAACGCTTGGCTTCAGGCTCCGGCGTGAATGGGATAATGACAGTTGTTTGGGGTGTTGGCGTAAACATGCCCAGCAACCATATTGAAAGAACACCTTTGTCTTTCGTCCAGGTTTTCGGGCCGGCATTTTCTAAAGTGTTGCCTGTTTCATAGCCTACAGATTTTATATCCGCAGGTAAGGTTGTTGCAAGTTTTTTTTCAATGTCGGCTTTGCTAAGCAGGCTGATTTTTCTGATGATATTAATGTTAAATGTAGTACCGCTATAATTTTTGAGGGTTGCAGCTTTAGTAAATGTTGCCTGTGTTGAAGAGGATTTATACACATCAAAACTAACAGTATCAATCAACGGCGGCACTTGCCAGTTTTTAAAATTGAATGAATCGTTTTGTTTAAAATAGATAGAATACTGGCCGCCTTCCGGCCCAAGCCAAAAGCGTTCTTCGCCACCAACCGGATTAAATTGTTTTCGTTTTTGCCTTGCAGATATTAAGTCATAATTAAGCCAGCCAAAACTAACGCCGCTATCACCCGTTGCTGTGCTCGTCATCACTCTTCCCTGGTAACCGGCAGACAGTAAAATTCTTGAAGAACTGTCATCACTCATTAATTCAAGAACATTCGTTGTATGCTTCTTGAGGAAAGCTGCATCATAAGCATAAGTACCTTTTGCCGGAGTTTTATTATTTCCTGAAGACTTATTATCACCACGATTATTGCAGCCTGCGCCGAAAAGAAATAGGCCTAAATAAAAGATAAGTTTAGTATAATGCATAATATATGTTTATGAAAGAATTTCCTTTCCGATGTTCTAAAATATAAGTACCGAAATAACTAAATATTTAATTTCAATGTTTCCACAGCGGTTTCAAGGCAAGGCCTAAATTTTCAATGCAATGACTTTTCCATTTGAACAAGCCGCAGATAATCGAGCATACACTGGTTTATGTTGCCATTCATATTATTATTAAAATCTTCAAAGCGCAAAGAAAGGTTGTGGTTGCCTTTGGCTAAATAAATTTTCATAGCGTTCGTGTTGCCCCAATTGCTCCATTCATTGGTGCCACGTTGCGGAAAAACTATAGCGCCTTTGTTTTTTCCATCAACTACCAGCGACCGCATGGCGCATTTATTTTCTGTATTTACTGGACCGTTCCCATTTGCATAGCGGTAGTCAATACTATACCAGGCACTTTGTTCAATAGTTACAGGCATGTCAACAATACGGTTAAAATCTTTGCTTAGTTCTATAAAACCATTGCCTGAGTAACCCTTATAATTATAGCCGGGCTTATCAGCGAACAACTCAGCTTCTATAAGCCTGATATTTTTTTCGGCAGCAATCATAAACGGTTCACTTGCAACAGAGCCTACCTTATTTTTATCAAGCGCTATTACCTGGTATTCTGCAAGAAAACTTGCTGCTACATTAAATGTGTTTTGTTTTAATTCTGTTACCTGTTTACCATTTTTTATAATGCGATAAGCCACTGCATCTTTTACAGCCTCCCAGCTTAGTGTATTATTTTCTAAAGTAACATCAGGTGCAGGCAGTGAAAAATAAACAGGTTGGGTATTGATAGCTGAAGGTTGGGTATTATCTGCCAATTGAATTATGATAACATGTGCTCCCCGAAGATTTGCCGGCACCATACTTTTAAGCAAGGGCACTCCATCCATGGTTAATGATTTTATTTTATTACCATAACCTGACATGTTAATGGTAAGATCCGCCTCACGATATTTAAAGTTGGATAAGCTTCTTGTGCCTTCAAAAGCTTTTGGCACAAAGGGAGCAAAAGACAAACCCGTTGTATTAAACCGAATACCAAACAACACTTTTTGCACCAGGCTAATATTACCCGACAAACTCCAAAGCATATTGCTTGAATTTATTTGTGTGCCAGAAAAATCGCCATTCTCAGCCACAAAATTTTCTTTATTGGTTAAAAACATTGCAGCCGGCCGGTAAACGTCGCCGATACTTTTAAGCACAGCATTTTCATTACCGGCTTTTGCTGCAGCCCACATCCAAAAGGTTTGTACAAAAGGCCATACAGCATTATTATGATAGGGCGGTATGCCCGGTATCTGCGGGTAGATACAGGTTACACCGAAATCTGTTACAGGCGTCTTCGCTATAATTTGCAACTGTTTTGTTTTATCGGCAATATCCCATAATACACACAGGGCCTCACCCAGGGCCTCCGCTCGTGGTGACACTATTTTATAATTCCGCCCATATAAAAACTGGCCGTAGTACCCCTTATCCGGCAGCCACAAATAGGTATTAATGCCGGCTTTAATCCTGGCTGCAAGGGCTGTATGTTTAACAACGGTATTTTGATCCTTCATCAACAAAGCCATTTCAGCTAATACATGATTGGCCTGGTAATGCACCGCATTTGTGCCTAAGCATTCGCTTTCAAAAATATCTGCAGGCTGCATCCATTTCGGGTAGGTTTGTTCACGCCAATCTAAAAAAGAAGATTCTCCCTTTACAAGACCGGTAACAGAATCATAAGCCACATGCAAATCATCTTCAATAGAATTTTTTATAATGATGTAAGCCTGCTGTAACCAGTCTTTACCGCCTGTGGCCTTATAAATTTCCCAGGCAGCTACGGCCCAAATCATGCGGTCTGTTGAACATGGATAGGCGCCGCCTGTACCGGTATCCTGTATGATGCGTTTTTTGCGATTCACCTTTCTGAGCAGGCTATTCATGGCAACCCGTGGCTGCAGATGTGCCATTGATAAAATAATGCTGTAGCTAATGTCTCTCGCCCAAACGCCTGACCATTCTTTTCCTGTACGAAAAGTACTGTCATGCTCAACAGCGTTAACCATTTCTTCAAGCGACATATTATATATCGCATCTGAAACTGGATAGGTAGATTGATATTGCGGGTAGGATGAGATGTCTTTTATAAGCTCCCAGTGCGCTTCTGTTTTTTGTTCATCTTCCTTTGCATTTAGCACCAAAGTAGTTTCATAAATATGATCACCATCATCATCTTTTAATTGCAGTTGCGGATGATTAATAAGGTTATCAAAATCCCAGGTCAGTGGGGCAGTATTGCCTGCTATGTATACACCTTTAAAATCTTCCCTGTAAATTTTTTCGCCTTTAAACGTAGTGTAGAAGCCGGTTTTAGCAAAGGCATCAAACACATCACGCAAATCAACCCTAACCTTAAGTTTTGAATTTGGTATTAGATATTTATCCGCTACACCGGCATTATCTTTTAATTGTGTACCGAATTTTATCAGCGGTGTTTCGCAGTCTTTACTAAGGCAGGTGAAAGTATGATCAGTGCCGGAAAGCATTTCATTATCCTTTCCATTTATACTGAACTTGAAAGTAAGCTTAGCACTTTTGAACTCGTTGGCAGGGCTGCTATAATCAGATACCATTTCTGTGGATGATAAGGCTTTGGCAGTATATTGACGTTGCACAATACTATCGGCATAAACAGTATAAGCCTTTGCAGTAATAATTGGCCGGGATATTTGTTGAGCAAATACTTTGTTTGTCATAAAGGATGGGCTAAAAAGACAAATGAAGAGCAGGATATATTTCATAATAAGTTCAATTTACAGATACTCTGCAATAATCTTTGGCTCATCTTGTACAACCCGCTATTAATGATTTTGAACATATTGTCCGATATCGGTCACTCTACAACTTTTTATTTTTGTTACGCCTCTATTTATCAACGCATTTTCATTGGCACTGGTATTGGAACTTCTTAAGGGTAAAAAAATTATTATGGATAAAGAGTTACCGGTAGAAGTTGTAGCAAATAAAAGAAAGAGAACCATACTAATCATTCTTTTCTGTACGGCCATGTTGGTGGTTGCTATCTGGCTGTTGCAGTCTTCATTCAAATCGTCTCTTAAGGCTGCAGATACCATTACATCAATAGTTCAAATTGGCACAATAGAAAATACCATTAATGCTGCCGGCGAAATTTTACCAGAGTTTGAACAGGTAATTACCAGCCCCGTTAACGCCTCAATAAAAAATGTGGTATTGGATGCCGGCGCTGCGGTGAAAGCCGGCCAGTCTATCTTAACACTGGATAAAGAAACTGCCGAAACAGAATATCAAAAACTTAAATTTCAACTGGCATCAAGCACAATAGTATTGAAAAACTGAGGTTAGAATTAAATAAAAGCTTTTACGACATTACTTCAAACAACGATATCAAACAACTGCGGATAAATAGCCTGCAGGCGGCAGTTGAAGATGCAAAACGTTGGTTTAAATCAGGTGGTGGTACAAGAGAATCTGTGGAGCAGGCCGAACTGGATCTAAAAGGTTGCACTGCTGGAAAAAAAACAACCGGAGAATGAAATAAGAAGCAAGCAGCAAACCAAGCGGGTTGATATAAGAGAATCTGAAATAGCTGCGGCCATACAGGAAAATGATTTGAATGAATTAGGCCGGAAGCTGCAGCAGGCTAACATTTCAGCCACACGTGCCGGCGTAATAACCTGGGTAAATAAAAACATTGGCGCAATGGTGATTCCCGGTGAAACGCTGGTGCGCATTGCAGATCTAAACAGCTTTAAAATAACAGGCAGATGTTGTGCGTTTACCGGAGCTACATAAAAAACAAATTGACATTAATCAACTTGTATTGGAGGTGTGTAAACTAATGCAATGGCGGGCAGAATAAAAAGGGATAGCGTTTAAGTATGAATTGAATAATCAGCCCTTTTTAATTTATGCAGACCAGCAGCAAATGGAACAGGTATTGATCAATATTATCAAGAATGCTATTGAGGCTATAGATACAAAAGGGTTTATCACTGTTGCAACTAACCTGCCTGCAATGCAATTAATTATTACATATACCGGCCCCGGCATTACACCTGAAAACAGTGACCAGTTATTCAGTCCCTTTTTCAGTACCAAGAAAGACGGGCAGGGTGTTGGTTTAACTTTTGTGAAAGAAATTTTATTGAATCACCAATTTGAATTCACGCTTAAAAACACAGAACAACACACGACAGCATTTACAATCCGGTTCTCTTAGTCATTATCCCACAGCAGGCTTGTTTAATACCGTGTATAAAAATTAGGGTGCATTCAACATGCAATTTTTAGCTTTACATTTTCTCATTATATAAACTAAAAATTATGGCACAGGTAAATCCCTATTTGCATTTTAAAGGCAATTGCGAAGAAGCCTTTATATTTTACAAGTCAGTTTTTGGCGGCGACTTCCCGTTCATAAGCCGGTATAAAGATATGCCTGTTTCTGATGGCACACCCGCCCCGGAAATTGATGGAGAAAAGGTGATGCATGTATCGCTGCCACTAAGTAAAGAAACCGTTTTAATGGGAAGCGATGTAGGGGAAGAATGGGCTGCACATGTAGTAGAAGGCAGTAATATTCAGCTTTCAGTAAATACGCAAAGTGAAGATGAAGCTAATAAAGTTTTTAACGGCCTGGCCGAAGGCGGGCATATAAAAATGGCGTTGGATAAAACATTTTGGGGCGCTTACTTTGGTATGCTGACCGATAAATTTGGTATTAACTGGATGGTTAATTATGATTATAACCAGGATAAATCTTAAACATGCATACTTATAATTTTAGAAAAGTATCGCAAAGCAAATATGTAATGAATTAAACCCTATTAATATTTTAAAATTATTGATCATGGCAAAAGAAACAGGTACAAAAGAAAATCCCTGGAAATTAAAAACACCACCAGGCACATCAGAATATGAAATGTATAAAGATGTAAGCAAAGATGGTAATGCCATTATTGTATGTACAGTTGGCAAAACGATGCTGCATTATGATGCCCGTAGCATTAATGATTTACATACAATGCTTAAGAAACACGGCGATTGGGTTGAACTTGGCGGCGCTGATGAACAAAAGCCGGCAAAAGATGGTACAGTTGAAGCCTGGGGCCGGTCTGACAACAATCCAGTTGGCGGATGGTATGGCCTTAAGAAAGGTCTGCGTGGCCGCTTTGGCGTTTACATGCCACCCTTGCTGGAAGCATTGGGTTTAGCGCAACTTACGCATGAAGCAAAGAACAATAAGATGAAAGCAATTTGATACCTGTTATACATCTTAGTTTGTATGCCGCCTGCATATCCTGTGACTAATAATGAGCAACTCATGCATTTTGAAATTCATACCGATGCTGAGCGTGCTTTTATGGAATACCGTTTTCATGATAATAGTATTGCTTTAATGCATACCGAAGTGCCCGAACGTTTTGTGGGGAAAGGCGCTGCTTCGGCATTAGCAAAATTTGCTTTTGATTATGCCAAAGCGCATCACAAAAATGTTTTAGTGTATTGCCCGTTCGTTCAAACCTATGTAAAACGGCATCCGGAATTGAATGCGCAAATTGTTACGGAGTAACATTTATATCTTTTAAACCTTTCAAAATTTGATGGTAGGGCAACGGTATTTATTTTGTCTCCGAATGAATACACCACTCCTATTACATATTTATAATAGTGATCTTTTTTATTTGGATTGGCCGCAATGCTAAAACCATCTAAATAATCTGTTGCTGTAAGCGAATAAGATGTTTCTGCATTGATGGATAATTTACCGGCAAGCGGGCATTGTACAGCTACACCAACAGGCACCACAGGCATACACTTCGGTAAACGCTTAACAAGATCTTCGTTTAATCTTGCGCTTAAGTTTTCGGCTGCAAAGTATTCAGCATTCAATGCACTATAATCTCGCTTAATATGTAAAAAAGCATAGCCAAGGCCTGCAAATAAAGCCTGGCTGAGCTTGCGTTCGCTGCTTAATGGCTTCCAAACCAAGTTGGCCGAAAGTTCGGTAAGCGGTGTACTGAATTTAAAATTTCTTTCCTGCCGCCATACCGGCTTTGTATATTTTGCATCATCACCCTTTAACTTACCAAAGCTGAGGTTGAGCCTCACAAAAAGCATCCGGTTTAATTTCCGGCAGGTGCTTAAACCCAATACCATCGTCGCTGTTTTGAAGGAACCCGCCGTTGATGGCGTCAGATCGCCCTGGTATATTAAGAAGCCGGTATTAATACCAATGTCATATTTAGACAAGGATTGAGCGGCCAGCTTTATGTATACAGATGAAAGAAATAGTATTGCCGGCACAATCTTTAAAAGAAAACTCATAGGATTACAATGTTTAATTTATACGGTATACTTACCAGGGTTAAAAGCCCCGTTATGTATAAATCAAATCATGTAACCTTTAAATAAAGACTTATAAAAGACCTGCCCCGAACTTTACAGCCCGAAGCAGGCGGGTGTTCACAGGATTTCTTATCTGATTGTTCTGGCATTAATAAAGTTGCCGGTACTATCAAACTCTACAGCATACTTTGTATTGTTTGTATCTATAACCACAATGAAACCCGCAGTGGTACTGCCTGTGGCAATTGAAAATGCTTTTTCAAAAACATAGTTAGGATAAGTGACCGCTAAATAATCAATTGCCGCTTTTAGCACATCAGCTAATGCAATTGGAACGCAATTACCATCACTTTTTTGAAGCTCTTTTCTTTCAATAAAAACATTGGCTGAGGAAAACGTGGTAGCGAACAATCCATTATTTTTTGACAAGATCACTATGCTGCTATCGTTATCCCTTAAGGCTTTTATCAGCGTGTCTGCGGGATAGTTGGCTGCAAAATAAGCGGTCACAGCAAGTGGCAGGTTATTGAGATTTATTGAGTCTCTTCCATTGCCGTCTCTGTGCTCAAACCGGCCACCACCATGGTGACCAGAGCCTGCAAGATCGCCTCTTTCTCTTTGCTCCAGAACTTTTACAAAATTTCCGGTGCCGTCAAATTGCAGACCTACAGGCTTATTATTAAAGTAGATGACCACAACAAAACCGGTTAACTGTTTAAGATTATCGGAAATTGCAAACGCCTTGTTAAAGACTGCACCCTGGTAATTAGCAGCAATATAAACAGCAATTGCACCGGGCAGGCTTGCTTTAGCAACACTATCCCGGCCGCCACCTCTCTCACAGGGTTGAAGCAAATACACACTATCTGCGGGTGCTGCATTAGATAGTGATAAAGCATCGGCTGTAGCAGCTACAGCAATAGTTGATGACAGAGCCGCAACGGCAGTTGTAGCAGCAGTATTATTAAGGTTAGCTTTTTGGCAAGAGGAGAAAATGACAGCGCTTGTGGCAAGGGTATACAATAGCCGGTTGCCTTTAATTGTTAGTTCCATAAATTTGAGATTTGCTTTTAAAAAATGGTTAGGTAGAGATGCGCTATAAAAGAAGGGTTTGCAACTGAGTAGATATTTAACTGCCTGGTAAGTTTAAAAGCACCTTCGCATTTATCGGTGAATTGCAGAAAAGTATCGGTGAATGAAACGTTGAAGCTTTATAACAATAGTGCTGCAAAGCTGATATGAAAAGTTGCAAACCGGTTGTACAAAAAAGAATAGAGAAACCTTAATGAATCTGCCTCCTCCCTTTTCATCTAAAAAGTTTAAGCATGGTTAATACAAATAAAAAATCCGGATAAACTTTATCCGGAATTAGTATGCACTGAAAAAAATAATCGGCCTTCAAAATTATGCCTCTTACATTTTCATTTTGGTATGATCTTTTTTCATGGTTTTCTTTTCGAGCTCCATATTACATTCAGGACATTTACCAGCTTCGTTGCTTACGAACTCGGGATGCATGGAGCAAGTATAGATTGTTTTCGCCTGCTTAGAACCCACTCTGTCAACAACCAACTTAGAACTGCATTTTGCACAATTCCCCTGATTGTAGCTTACCACCTCAGGATGCATAGCGCAACTATATGTTGCTTTGGCTGCATGTGTATGTTCTTTTTTATGTTTGACCTCTTTTGCCTTTTGAGCAAAAATTGCATTTGAGCTTGCGACAAGTAGTATAATAACGATTAACCTTTTCATGTTGTTTAATTTATTTAGTTTGAAATATTGATTTTAAGTAGTAACACGATTTACAAAGAAAAAAAGAAGGTGCCATCCTACTAATAGATAGTGAGATAACCGGGGAAAGAAGACTATTAAATTCTAAAAAATCTATTGGCGATATAAATAGGCACACCTGCATATAAAGGCGGAGCATGGTTGCCAATAATTATAACAACTTTATGTGATGTCGTAGGCGTTATATTGAGAAAACTAAACAGACTAATTTTCTCAAAATTATTTTTGACCGGCGCAGTTAATTCAGAAGCTATGAGGTGCTTATCTTTTCCTTTTAAGGTTTGGCTTTTTGTTTTGCAACAGCCATCTGTGTTATCTCCTGTATTGCACTTAGCTTTAGATTCCTCAACAAAGGTAACCGACACCGTTTTTAATTTGCCACAACAGTAAAACCCATTTAAGCTAATTCCAAATGTTGAAAAGGAATAAATGCTGATAAGTAATATGAGAACAATATTTTTCATTCTTATATGGTAAAAGTAACGTTGTTTGTATACAAGTTGTTACATAATTATGGTTAAGAATTATAGAATTTTATGATAGCAGGCACTATTCAGATTTTAATCGTATAGGATTACCCTTGGTGTGTCAACTAACACGCTTGTATTAAGAAACTCCCGAATTCCAGTCACATTCGACCTATACAATGTTTTAGCATCTTGCTCTCGCAGGTAGAATTTTACGAAGAATATAGTTCATTTATTCTGTGTTTTAATAAACAACATTCTCTCAAAGTACACCTGAGATTTAAACCTTTATTGCAATTTCAACAGCCTTGCACTAATGGTAACAACTACTCTACTTTAACTCATAAGCACTGCAACCGTTGAAAGACTATGCATGAACGTTTATAGATAAGATTTACATTCAGTCAAAACATACACGCTGAAACTCATAAATTATGATATTTAAAAAAGTATTTGTATATTTTATTATTCTATATAAATAGTGACGTTCCAAAATCACATACGAATCAATGCCCTGGGCCTGCTTCTTGTGTTTTCATTAAATACTGTTGTGGGTTTTGCGTGTGCCGTAGGTATAGACGTGGGCAATCTTTGTTTTATCACTATGCAGTGCTTAAAAGTATTTTAAAAAGGTATAGGCCTAAAACTATAGTTTTAAGTTTTGATGCCGGGAATTTCAGTAAAAATCAAGACGCATACGACCGGTTACCAGTTCTTCTTCCTTACTATAAGAACCATCCTGAAATCCGTTCCATTATAACGCTTTAGGGTCCTTACGAAAAACTTAAAACACTTGCAAACATCTATCCTTATAATTCACTCCTCGGTCCAATAATAATGGGTAATTCGGCGTATAGCAAAAAAAAATAAAAAATATTAATGGCTTTTTCCCGCTTAAAAAAACTTTTACCGGCCTATTACAAATAATGGATTATTCAAAGGAAAGAGAATTAGACTTATCAAAAATAAATGCTTACAAATGCTTCATACAGGACTGTATTAATGCGAGTGTTCCTTTGTACATCGTGTGGCCCTCCGTACATGATCCATTCAATTGGTATTGACAGATCCATAACAGAAGCAAAAGAAATCGCAAAAAGTTATAAAATAAATTTTATAGATTTTTCAAAAGATAGTTTTTTCACGTCTAAACCGAAGCTATTCGCAGATTACAGGCACTTAAATGAAAAGGGATTTGAATTGTTTTTAGATGTTGTATTAGAAAAGATTAATTTATTTAAATAAGGAGGCATTATAATTTTTTAACAATTTGAATTTGGTGGACGAAGTTCGCTGGTAACAACATCAACTACTACTTTCTAAAACTTAGTGACGGTAAAGAATTACACCTGGTATTAAGATTTTTGTAAAATAGAAATTAATTGAATAGCTAAGATGTAGTCAATACAATATTCCAATATTTATAAACAGCGTTCGGAGAAATCAAATTTAATTTTCCTGATAACAGGGAAAGATGTTTACGTTGAAAGTCGCCATATATTTCATTAATATTTGTCCAGCTAAAATATAATACGCTAATAGTTCAAAACAAAAACTGAACGCCAAGTATAATTCCCAAGCATCGGTGAGTTTTTATAATATAATAACGTTTACTTTTTGCCAAAGTATCTATTTTAGCTTTAGAAGTTTTGCATTTATTGCAACAACCACTGTACTTAAACTCATAAGCACTGCACCCATGGCAGGGCTTAACATGAAGTATGGATATAATATACCTGCTGCCAATGGAATAGCTACAACATTATAACCAACTGCCCAGGCAAGGTTCTGTACCATTTTGCGATAAGTCTTTCTGCCAAAGTCAATCATTTGTACTACATCTTTCGGGTCACTGTTTACCAATATTATATCTGCTGTTTCGGCTGCTACATCTGTACCACTACCTACGGCAATTCCTACATCTGCCTGTGCTAATGCAGGTGCATCGTTTACGCCGTCACCTGTCATTGCTACTACTTCTTCTTTGGTTTGAAACTCTTTTACCTTATCTAATTTTTCGTGGGGTAGTACGTTTGCAAAGTATCCATCCATTTTTAGCTTAGCTGCAACTGAAGAAGCAATTTTATCATTATCGCCTGTAAGGAGATAAGACTTAATGTTCATTGCTTTTAGCTGGGCTATTGCTTCTGCTGCAGTCTCCCGTATTGTGTCTGCTAATGTTATAAAGCCTGCAAGTTCATCATCAATTAAAACGTAAGTGACCGTCTCCGTGTTTTGGTCAATCTCTTCCGGTAATTCAGGTATTACTTTCTTTTCCTGTGTAAAATAATTTGGACCTCCGGCAACTACCTTCTTACCGTTCACAATACCTGAAACACCTATGCCCTGCATGTATTTAAAATCTGATGATTGTTGTAACTCTAAGTTCTTCTCTTTTAGCTTTCTTAAAATACCTTTTGCAATGTAGTGTTCGGATTGTTGCTGTACTGCTGCCACATATTGCAGTATATCGTTGCTGGTATAGTTGGATGATTGGCATATCACTTTCTGTACTTCATGTGAGCCTTTGGTTAGTGTGCCTGTTTTATCAAAGATTATTGTAGTTAGTTTTCTTGCATTTTCAAATGCTGTCCGGTTCTTAATAAGTAAGCCATGTGTTGCTGATGCTGTAGTTGATATGGCTACAACCAAAGGAATAGCCACACCAAGCGCATGAGGACAAGAGGTAACCATTACTGTTACCATACGCTCCAGTGCAAAAGCTAAATCGTGGTTGATGTACCAAACAATAAAGGTAGTAACACCTACAACTATTGAAATTATGGTTAACCATTTAGCTACTCTATCAGCAAGGTTTTGTGTATTTGATTTTGCACTTTGTGCAGACTGTACCAGTGTTATTACTTTGTTTAAATAACTGTCTGCTCCTGTACCCGTGACTTTGATTTTCAATGAGCCATCACCATTTATTGCGCCTGCAATTACTTTTGCTTCATTC
>JANLXV010000496.1:0-3636 GCA_031365305.1 Chitinophagaceae bacterium | reverse complement strand
CCGATAGAGCAGGATGCGTATTTAAGAACAGCGGACAGTTACTTTATGCTGAAAGATTACAACAAGGCACGTGCTATGTATGATAATGTGTTGAACACGGCTTCGGCGCAAAGTGATTATGCTTTGTTTCAAAAAGCAATGATAGCAGGCATCAATAATTCAAACGAAAAAGTAAGATTGCTTAATTCGTTATCTGCTCAATATCCCTCAAGCGATCTCTCCGGCGATGCACTTGTTGAGATAGCCAATACATATATGGCACAGGAAAAATTCAGAGATGCCATTCCTTATCTTGATAAACTCTTGGACCTGAAAAATGCACAGGCATTGCATCCTGCGGCCTATTTAAAACTTGGGCTTGCTCAATATAATCTTAACAACAACTCCGAGGCTTTAAAAGCTTATCAAAGCCTCGTGAGCAATTACCCGCAATCACCGGAAGCAGATGAAGCTTTGGAGAATATGAAAAGTATTTATGTAGAAGAAGGCAAGCCGAATGATTATGTAGAAGTGTTGCATAAAGCAGGTAAAAACATTTCAGTATCTGAAGCTGATTCATTGACCTATTCTGCTGCCGAATTGAAATATAACAACGGCGATTGTGCCAATGCCATTACCGGCTTTAATAATTATTTATCCAGGTATCCCAGCGGCTCATTTGCTATACAGGCCAATTATTTCAGCAGCGAATGTTATGTAAAGAGTAAAGACTGGCCAAATGCATTGAAAGGGTATGAGGCTGTGGTTAAAATGGGGAATAGTAAATATGCAGAGGCTTCAGCGCTGGCAGCAGCAAGACTGTATTACCTGGAAATAAAAGATTACGAAAAAGCCAAAACCTATTTTGCCAAACTCAGGGAAATTGCCATAAGCCAGGAAAATCAATTAGAAGCCTTACGTGGGCTGGTCAGAACTTACTATCAAACCAAAGATTATCAACAGGCCAGCAATGCCTCAAAAGAGTTATTAACCAAAAAAGGCTTAAGTACAGATGATAAGGTAATTGCCAATCTTGTTCTTGGAAAATCATTACAAACCGCCGGTAATTGCGAAGAAGCGGTTAATGCTTATAAACAGGTTGCAGCAGCTAACAAAGTAGCATGGGGCGCAGAAGCCAGGTATGAAATTGCTAACTGCTACTTCACACAAAATAAATTAGGTGCGGCTGAAAAGGCCGGCCTTGAAGTAATAAAAGTTACAGGATCGCAGGATTATTGGGTAGCTAAAGCATACATTTTGTTAGGCGATGTTTATATGAAACAGAAAGATTATTTCAATGCCAAAGCCACCTACCAAAGTGTGGCAGAAAATGCAACAGTACCTGAGTTAAAAACTGAGGCAAAAGAAAAGCTTGAGAAAGCCATAGCAGAAGAAAAAGCAGGCTCAAAAATAGGCGGGTAGTTAAACCTGGATTTACAAAGGATTAAAAAGTATTTATGAAGAAGCATGTTCGGTTCATTTCCTGTAGCACATTACTTATGCTGGGTTGTATAACTACACAACAAATCAATGCACAGCGTGATACCACCAAACGCCAAAGTATTGACATTACATCTTCTTATAAACCGGTGCTGCGAAATGCAGTAAAGATCAATCTTTCGGCATCACCTTTAACCGCCGATACCAATCGTCCAAGGCTTGCTTATACTATTCCTTCGCAGCAATTATATTTTTCTTACCAGCCTATTTCATTAAAGCCTTTATCTCTCTCGCAGGATACCGCTTTACAGCTTGGCGGCCGGAATTTTGTAAAAGCAGGCTTTGGTAATTTCTCAACACCATATATAAATGCGGGCTTAAGTTTTGGCGATGGCAAACAGGGCTTTATAAATCTTTATGGCAACTACACATCATCTAAAGGAAAAATTGACCACCAGGATTTTAGCCAGATTAAATTAAAGGCCACCGGAAGTTATTTTAATAAAGGCAACGAAGCCTATGGCAGCGCAGGCATTTACCAGGATCAATATTATTGGTACGGCTATGATCATGCTTTGCATAATTATGCCAAAGACTCTCTCAGCCGTAAATACCAGGATATTGCTTTACAGGCCGGTTTTAGAAATACAGATGTAAACAAGCTTGGCATTAATTATAATCCAAATGTAGCTGTGCATGTATTTACAAGAGAAAATTTGGTTACTGAAAATAACCTTATTCTTGAAGCACCCGTTGAAAAAAAGTTTGGTGAGCAGGTAGCATTTAAAGTAAGCGCAAGAGCTGAACTTACAAATCTTACCAATAAAAAAGGATCAATTGATACACGCTTCAATAATAATTTAGTACAGCTTGCGCCGGAATTGGTGTATTATTCTGACAGGTTTACTTTTCATGGCGGGGTTACACCCAGTTGGGATAACGGGCAATTAAGTGTATTGCCTAATATTTATGGAGAAGCTCAATTGCAGGATAATGTATTTCTTGTGCAGGCCGGGTGGATAGGGAAATTTACAAACAACACTTACAGGAAATTAAGCAGCGAAAATCCTTACATGCAGGATCCAACTTTCCTGAATAATACTAAAGAAACAGAATTTTATGGCGGCCTGAAAGCAACGCTGGGGCAGCATTTCAGCTTCAATGCAAAAGCGGCCTTAATAAAATATAATAACATGCCGCTGTTTGTAAATGACTCTGTAGATGGCAAAAGCTTTTACATCAGCAATGAAAGCAAAATGAATAATTTACACATTCATGGCGATCTGAATTATGTAAGCCAGGACAAATTCACTGTGTCGGCAGCATTGGATTTGAATGATTATAGTGGCTTAAGAGATAACGCCAAGGCCTGGCATAAAGTGCCGGTGCAACTCACCGGTTCGGCACGTTGGAATGCTTTTAAACAAGTGATTTTGAAAGGTGATATTTTAGCTTTCGCACAAGTGCCTGCTTTGTTGGCAAACGGCTCAGAAATAAAGCTTAAAAGTGGCGTTGATATCAGCGCCGGTGCAGAGTTTAAAGTTACTGATCGCTTTAGTGCCTGGCTTGATATCAATAATATTCTTAACCGTAAATATTCCCGCTGGAATAATTATCCCGTGTACGGTTTAAATGCTATAGGTGGTGTGATTGTGCATTTTTAACCGCTGCCGTTTTACATATACTGTTGTATTTTGCAGTGATGAAAGAGATGCATAAACTCATTACTGAATATCTTCTCCGGGCAGATAAGTGCAGCCTGCCGCCATTGGGCGTTTTCACCCGTGCTTTTAATTCTGCGCAAATAGATGGTATGAGCAAACTCATCTATCCCCCATATTATAACTTTCAATTTGAAAATTCAGAACAGCCTGTATCCCCTGCATTCGTTGAATTTATTTCTTACAGAAAAAATATTGAAGCATCCTCTGCAAAGGATATTGTAGAAAATTTTTTAAAGGAGAAGACACAAAAAATTAAAGATGGTAAACAACTATGTTTTGAGAACATAGGTTGCCTGCAACAGGATGAGGTTGGTAAGATTATTTTTTTACCCGAAGATATTTCAACCATGCTCCCGGTATTGCCTGCTGAAAAAGTTATTCATAAAGATGCATCGCATAATGTTTTGGTAGGGGACAGGGAGACCACCTCTGAAGTAATGAAAGATTATTATAACGGGCAGCCATTAACATCTTCAGGAAGATGGAAACTATG
>JANLXV010000495.1:0-4266 GCA_031365305.1 Chitinophagaceae bacterium | reverse complement strand
TCACAATTTCTTCATAAGTATCCTCGTTCATCACCACAAGTCTGTACCTGTTTCGCAATCGTTTTAAAGATGAATGTATCTCCGGCTTATCCACAGTATAATTTTAGGTTGTTAAAAATACTGAAGCCGCTGCATTTAATACCCTTAAGGCCTAAAAAACCGTACTTTTAAAATAATTTTGCCTTCTCACTATGCATGTAAGTTCACGTATTGCGCTTTTCTTTTTTTGGTGTTTTACCGCCTTAATATTTAACTCAGATGCGTTCGGCCAGGCGGGTAAAATAACTATTGACCTGCAGAAAGATAAACCTGTTAAATACAAAACAAGGATATTAAAGTCAGAAAAAACAGGCCAGAAAAAATTTACTCTTCCACGGCGCTTTGTGCAAAATACCACCTCGCATTACAATTATTATTTTAATGCCAACAACAAGTTTATTGAGGTAATTGACCGGGCACGTTATAGCTCTTCTGAAAATTATTTTAAGCTGTTACCATTTTATGGCTATTCGCTTACCAGTACTGCCAGCCAAACCGGCGATCTTGATTCTATAATATACAAAGCAACTGCCGGCGTGCTGTTGCATGACCTGAGAAGTGATTGGGTTGACAATTTTTATTTGTTGTTGGGCAAAGCCTATTTGCTTAAAGGAGAATTAGATTCAGCAGCAACAACCTTTCAGTTCATTAACTATAACCTTTACCCCAGGAAAAAGAAAGACCAGGAACAGTTGATTGTAGGCAGTAATACAAATTCTGGCGGAGGCGGCGGGTTAAGTATTGCTAACAAAGAAAAGAAAGACCTTGTCCATAAAGTGTTTACCAGGCCGCCGAGTCGTAATGATGCTTTTATTTGGCAAATACGTACGCTTACTGAAATGCAAGAGTATGGCGACGCTGCCGGACTGATCAATACCTTATTAAATGATGCCAATTTTCCGCAAAGATTAATGCCCGCCCTGGAAGAAGTTAATGCGTATTGGTTTTATAAGCAGGAGATGTATGACAGTGCTGCGCTGCATCTTGAAAAAGCACTCGATAATTCAATGGATCTGCAACAAAGAGCCCGGTCAGAATATTTATTGGGGCAGCTTTTCGAGATGAGTAAAAACCGGACAAAGGCTATTAATTATTATACCAAATCAATCAGGCATACCACTGACCTGCTAATGGATATTTACGCCAACCTGAACATGGCTAAAATGTACGACAGCACGGGTGGCAACAAGATTGATGTAAGCGTTGCCAATCTTTTAAAAATGGCCAAACGTGACAAGTTTGATAATTATAAGGATATCATCTATTATTCTGCTGCTGAAATAATTCTTGAAAAACCGGATACTGCCGCAGCTATTTCTTATCTTAAAAAAAGCCTGCAATACAGTGCCAGCAACCCATCTTTCAAAAACCGCACATTTTTAAAACTGGCTGACCTCAGCTTTCTTACAAAAAAATATAAACAGGCTTATGCCAGCTACGATAGTCTGCAGGCGGGTGATTCAACCATAGCGAATTGGGATGATATTGAAAAGCGCAAGAGTATGCTGGCGCTCATTGTAAGAAAAATAAATAGTATTGAACGGGAAGATAGCCTGCAAAAGGTGGCCGCCTTACCCGAAAAAGAACGGGAAGCCTTCATAAAAAAATTAGTAAAACAACTTAGAAAAGAACGTGGCCTTAAAGATGATAGTAAGGTGACAGGTTCTGCGGTGTTTGATGAAAAAAATGTAACCTCAGATATTTTTGCCGCCAATACCAGCAAAGGCGACTGGTATTTTTATAACCCTTCTATTAAAGCAAAAGGTTATACGGCCTTTAAAAGCAAATGGGGCAAAAGAGAAAATGTTGATAACTGGAGAAGAAGCGGCGCCAGCGATTTTGGTGTAGCGAATGCTAAAAATGATAATGGCGATAACGTTATTGATAACGATGAACCCACAAAAAATGGTGTAGCAATTTCAGGAGATGTTGATGCGCCTTCGCCGTTGATGGCTGGTGAAAATGATGAGGCTGGTGAAGAAGGCAATCTCCCGGCAGAAATTGCTGATGCCACGGAATTAACTTACGAGGCCTTTGTGGCGAACGTACCGTCAACACCGGAGAGTTTAACAGCATCTCACAAAAAATTGTCTGATGCGTTGTATAGCCTTGGCAGGCTTTATCAAAATACTTTAGAAGACTACTCAAGCGCCGTCGATACTTATGAAAGAAGTTTAAAAGATTACCCTGATAGTGTTTACAATGGAGAGATCTATATGAACCTCTCCTATTGCTACCAGAAACTTGGTGATATGGCAAAGGCAGACTTCTATAAAAATTTGCTGAATACAAAATATGCCGGCAGCAATTTCGCAAAGCTTTTAAATAATCCGAAAGCCTTATCTAAAAAAACTACCAAAGATCCGGAGGCTACTAAAAGCTATGAAACCATTTATAATTTGTTTATTGAAGGCCAGTTTGAGAAGGCTTTACAATTGAAGAAGGTTGCTGACAGCGTTTATGCCAATAATTATTGGACGCCGCAATTGCTTTACATTCAATCAATATATTATGTAAAACAAAAACAGGATAGCCTTGCATTGAATACTTTAAACGAGCTGGTAAATCTTTATAACTCCTCACCGCTTGCTGATAAAGCAAGTAGAATGATTGACGTTTTAAACAGGCGCAGTGAGATTGAAGAATACCTGACCAACTTAACTATTGAAAGAGATACCTCAACCGCTAAAAAAATTGTTGTTGATGAAGCTGAACCGGGCAGGCCTATTGTTATAAAAACTTCTCCGGCAGATTCTGTTAAGCAAAAAAATAACCAGCCTGCATCAGATACTGCCAAACAGGTTACGGCTGCCCAGCCGAAAGTGATAACCATAACGCCACCAAAAGTAATTGACCCGAAAAGGCCGGTAATTAAAAATGGTGCATTTACTTTTAATGCTGATGAACCGCATTATGTAGTGATGTGGCTTGATAAAGTAGACGCAGTATTTTCCAGTGAGGCCCGTACAGCGTTCAACCGCTATAACCGTGAAAAGTATTCAGCAGCACCATTGGAAATAACCAAAGACACTTTAGATAAAGACAGAACGCTTTTAGTATTCAGGCAGTTTGATAATGCTGCGGCAGCTTATAAATATAATGAACGGGTAAGGCGTGATGCCGCTGTTGAAGTTTCCTGGTTACCGGCTAACAAGTATTCCTTCTTTATTATTTCTGAGGGTAACCTGGCATTGCTTAAACAAAACAAAGACTTTGCAGGCTATCTTAATTTATTAAATAAAGCGCTGCCAACCATTCAGTAAGAATTAAAAATAAGTGCATTAATGCAAAAAACTACACCACCAAACCGCAAGATTGCACCCAAACAAAAAAGCGTAAGCACTTCAGTAAAGTTGTTATGGCTTTTAGTTGGCGGGGGTGTAATTTCTTTTGTACTCATCCTCCTGTTTGCGTCGCTTGGCTTATTTGGCAAGTTGCCTTCGTTGCAGGAACTGGAAAACCCACAGGCAAGCCTGGCATCAGAAATTTATGCAGATGATGGCGTAACATTGATGGGGAAAATATATACTGAAAACCGTAGCCCTGTTGATTTTAAAGATATTTCCAGGAACGTCATTAATGCCCTTATCTCAACTGAAGACGTCCGTTTTTATGATCACTCAGGTATTGATGCTATTGCCATTGGCCGGGCCATTAAAGGCTTTGGCAGCGATGGCGGCGGCAGTACCTTGACGCAGCAATTGGCTAAACAGATTTTACGCCAGGGCAATGGCTGGTTTGGCAAGCGCATATTAGATAAAATGAAGGAATGGATTGTAGCATTAAAACTTGAGAAAAATTTTACGAAGCAGGAAATTCTTTCTCTATATCTCAACCGGGTACCCTGGGGAAATGTGTATGGCATAAGAAATACTTCCCGTGTATATTTCCAAAAAGAACCTGCACGATTAACCGTTGATGAAGCGGCACTTTTGGTTGGCATGTTGAGTGGCCCGGGTAAATATGATCCTGTGCGGCATCCTGCTGTTGCCCTTGATAGAAGGAATCTTGTACTTGACAGGATGGTAACCAATAATGTGTTGTCGCAACCTGAAGCTGAGCGTTTAAAAAAGCAACCGCTAAATATCAAATTTAAAAAACTTGACGAGAGTCTTGGTATAGCACCGTATTTCCGCTTAGTGCTTAGTAAAAAAATGGAGCAGTGGTGTAAAACACATACTGATATAAAGCTGGGCAGGAACTATAATATTTATAAGGATGGCTTAA
>JANLXV010000124.1:0-15700 GCA_031365305.1 Chitinophagaceae bacterium | reverse complement strand
AAAAAAGTAAACAGTAATGCAAACTTCCGTGTTCCTTATTGGAGAATTGATGAAGGGCTTTTACATACACCAATACCAGGTGCCCCCGATTATACAGGCGATGCTTATGGCGATGAGGGTTCAGGTTTACGAATGGATTTTGATGCTGATAAGGCAGCCGGTGTGTACAAGGGTTATATCGGCTATGTGCCCACCTTTGAAGGTGACCTAACAGACTTTAACGCTACCGCCGGATTTAAAAAAGAGATCAATGGCTGGAAGCAGGACATTAGCGTTACGGCAGGCGGTAACAACCAGTTATACACGGTAAGCAATACCGTTAACCGCTCTTTATTAAAGGCCAGTCCTACAGCTTTTAAACCAGGTGGCTATGGCTTCTACAACATTATTGGTAACGTTGATATTTCTAAAAGTCTTACGGATAATTTTGCCATAGGTTTTGGTACAGAAGTAAGAAAAGAGACTTATAAAATTATTGCCGGCGACACGGCTTCTTTTTCAAAAGAAGGGGCTAATTCATTTCCCGGTATACGGTCAGAGAATGCCGGTACTTTCAGCAGGTATAACATGGGCGCTTATCTTGATGCCAGCTTAAATGTTACGGAGAGCTGGTTGATAAATGGTACTGTAAGAGGCGAAAAATACAGCGACTTCGGAACCGCTTTTGTGTGGAAAGCTTCAACACGCTACCGCGTGGGCGACGACCGTTTTGTAATAAGAGGTTCAGCCTCTACAGGTTTCAGGGCGCCAACGCTTCACCAGATATATGCGCAGTCCACACAGGCCTCTTTTGTAGCAGGAACCATTCAGTCTTCAGGCTTATTTAATAACAAAAGCAAGCAGGCCTTTTTGTTAGGCATACCGGCGCTGAAGCCTGAAAAGTCTACCAACTTTACCGTAGGTATCGGCTTAAAACCAATAGAGAATTTAAGCATCACTTTTGATTATTATGATATTACTATTAAAGACAGGATCGTTTATAGCTCAGCTATCTCAACCGATGATAGTACTACAACTTTATTTGACATTCTACAGGCCGCTAATGTAGTTCAGGCGCAGTTTTTTATTAATGGTATAAAAACAAAAACCAGCGGTTTAGACTTTGTGGCCAGCTATCGTAACCTTGGGCTTGGTACTGGTAAATTAGGTATTAACCTTGCAGCTAATTACAATACCAGAAATGATATTATAGGTGATCCCAAAAACCCAAAACCTGTGTCAGATGCTGGTACAAGTATTTTAAGTACTCAAATCAGGTCATTATTAACAGAGAGCCGCCCCAAATATAAAGGCATACTCGGACTTGATTATGGTGTATCAAAATTCACTTTCAATCTTACCAATACCATGTTTGGCCCAACCAAATTCCAGGATCTTGATAATGGAGGAAGTGTCATGAATAATATAAAGCAGGTGTTTAAAACTGCCGTGGTTACTGATTTATCTGTAGGCTATAGCTTTACTGAAAAGATCTCAGCAAATGTTACGGTAAACAATCTTTTCAACGTGTTGCCAAAATGGAAACTTGAACTTACCGGTTCTGCATCTGATGATAATTATGCTGCTGCAGTTCAAAAATTGAATGACCCTGCAGCACTTAGCCTGCTTAAAGGCTTTTTAGGCTTTAGCGGCAGGTATAGTATTCTTGGTTATAATGGTTCCCAATTCAGCCAGCTTGGTACTACGTTCTTAAGTACCTTAACTTTTAAGTTTTAAAAAAATATCATTTTTTAAAAGAGGCTGGCTATATATTAGTCAGCCTCTTTTATTTTACAATATAATTTACCCGCTATGGCAATGTATGATAATGCCAACACTGTTGAGGCGTCATTCAATCCCGATTATATTTCAGAGTATTTACTGCAGGCGCAGTGGGCAGAATTTATTGAACTTAAAAAAGTAATCTCAGAATTGTATGCCGCAAAAAAAAGCCCTGTAGCTATCCTCGATATTGGTATTGGCAACGCCAGGATTGCTAAACACCTGAGTGGTATTAAAGATATGTGGGATATGGTTGCCCGTTACGATGGTACTGATAATGCGCAGGCCTGCGTTGACATTTCAAACCAAACCATTGCCGCCCTGCAGTTGCAGGACAAAGTAAGCGCTTATTTTTTTGAAGCAACCGATTTGCATAAATGGGGAAAGACCTATGATATGATCATCACCACCTGGTTTACTGCAGGTAATTTTTATCCTGAAAATTTCCCTTTCGAAACTTATAAAGGCTCAGGTGAAAAACTTAATCTTGATAAGAATGAAAAATTTAAAAAGATATTTTCAGGGGCCTACAGTCTTTTAAACCCCGGCGGAGAAATTTTAATAGGCGCATGTTATAAAGACAACGACCGCACCCGTTTGAAACAGGAAGAATCGTATAAAAAAATGGGCATGAGCATTATCACATCTGAGGACGATTCGTTTACTGCTACCAAAGAAGGTTTCTGGTCGCAACGTTTTACAAAAGAAAAACTATTCAGCTATTTACATTTTGTGCCGGCTGAAAAAATTTCGTTTATACCGTTAGATACTTATGACTATGCCATGCAGGTAAGAATAAAGAAGTAGAGTAACACTAGTCTTTTCCTGGCAAAAAATTACTTTTTAATCCTTTATTAAATTGATTGATTGGTCTTGGTAAAAAATAACCTTTGATACAATCCGGATTCAACACACAAATTTCAATATGCAATCTATCAGTAAAATTTGAGTTAGGATAGATGGGATCTCCTTCAAGAAAAGCAGACCTGATGGTGTCATATCCTAGAAGATTTAATTTCTTATTAGTTTCATGCACATAGCGTATAACTGCACAGTCTAACTGCCTATTGGCTCCTTTGTTTTTCGGCATAGGCTCACCACTCTTACTATATAAATTCACAACATAGTCATGTGCATCTTTTACAATATTAATAGAAGATGGCTCTAAAAGGTTTAAACAGTTGCCAAGTTCAATAATTGCGCCTAATACAAAGGGAGTCTTAATAGGTATCTTATTTTTTTGTGAGCCATTCGAACAGGAAATCGCATACTCCAAAGCACGGGCAGGATTTTGCTCCCAAAAATAAATGCCTGGTCCCAACCAATCCCAAGCATTGTCGCTAGAAATTAAATCATCTTGTCCATTTAATATTTTCAAGCCGACTTCTTTGTCGCAGCTATGAAAACCAGTTATTTGAAAAGGCTGATGGTAAGACAATATTATCTTGGAATGTAATTTTGAGCTTGCTTGGGTTGAGAGCTATTTTTGTTTTTAATTATTCCGGCATCTACAAGAAACTTCCGTGCAGACTCTTTTGTTTTTAGAGCTTCGTCGCCAACTTTTTTAATAGCCTCTATTTGCGTTTGAATTGCAATCTGTGTCATGGGGAAACTATTTGGTGAAGACTACTTCAGTTAAAGGTGTAAATATGTAGTGCAAATATGCAATACAAATATGCAGTTTAAATAAATAATTAGATATTAATTTCTAAACTTTCGTACAAATCAGAGATGGGTTATTAACAATTGCAATGTTAATAACTTATCAATGGCAAAATTTCTCTAATGAATATGTTTTCAAAAAATATTGCTTTAGTTAGATACTTCATATACCGTAAGCGAGTTCGATTTGTTTTTTAACTCAACCCCGCCAATTAATTTACAGTCGAACGATTCTTTTACTTTTTGGTATGATAATTCCGAGATGAGTATCTGGTTTTCCTGTGCAATACCCTGCAAACGCTGGGCTGTGTTTACTACATCGCCAATAACCGTATAATCTAAACGGCGCAGCGTAGCAGAACCAATATTACCGCTAACCATTTCACCGCTGTCTATACCGATAGATACTTTTGGTTTAAAATATTCTGTACTGGTTTCCACGGGCAGCTTTTCTAATTGTGAGCGTATAGCCAGGCAGGAATCAATGGCCCTGTCTAAATGAAATTTGTCACGGAAAACCGCCAGCACTGCATCGCCTATAAACTTATCTACATAACCATTTTGCGCAATAATCTCTTTTACCATCACATCAAAATAGGTATTTAATAACCTGACTACTTTATCTGCAGGTTCTTTTTCTGTGATTGCTGTAAAACCACAAATATCAATAAATACCACACTGGCCTGCACGGTTTCATTAGACATCAACTGGGCTTCAAATTCACGGCCATTCATAAAATTCAAAACCGTTTCATCTACATACATTTTAAGAATATTATTCTCTTTAATAGCATCCATGGTTTTATGCAGTTGCTGCACATGTTGTATGGTCTTGTCTATTGTGATGCCGAGGTCTTCAAAATTTACCGGCTTAAAAATAAAATCAAATGCACCACGGTTCATGGCTGTTCTTATATTTTCCATGTCGCCATAGGCAGATACAATAACTGTTTTTACAAGTGTATTCATTTCATTTAGCTTACCAAGCAGGGTAAGGCCATCCATCTCCGGCATATTTATGTCGCTAAGTATAACCTGAATATCCGGGTGCTCCTGTAGTTTGCGCAAGGCATCGTTGCCATTAATGGCAAATACAAATTCATATTTCTGTTCCCTTATTTGTTTACGGAACCTTTGTTTTATGAGCATCTCAAGATCTACCTCATCATCAACCACTAATATTTTTGCCATTACATTATGGTTTTTAATTTTTGTTTTAGCAAATTGAAATCAAGCGGCTTCGTTAAAAAATCATCGGCGCCGCCCTGCATGCATTGCTGATAATTTTCATCATCGCCATAAGCCGTTATCATCATTACCACCGGTGGTGGCGGCACAAATTCATGTTTAATATGCCTCAACAACTCCAGGCCACTCATGCCCGGCATATTAATATCAGATAGGATCAGTACTGCCTCATGCACATGCTCTTTTAAATATTTAAGCGCTTCTTCGCCTGAAAAAGCAAACACAAAATCCATCTCATGTTTCTGTATTTCTTTTCTGAAACGTTGCTCAAACAACGTTTGCATGTCCTTTTCATCATCAACCACTAAAACTTTCATGTATAATTAATTTATGACTTTTTTCAATTCAATTTAAAATTATGCCGGCAAAAGAAGAATGAACTCCGCAAATTCTCCTTCTTTAGTATTCACATTCATTTGCCCGCCATGTATTTTGGTAATAATATCGTAACTAATAGATAAACCTAAGCCTGTGCCCTGCCCGGTAGGCTTGGTTGTAAAAAATGGCTGAAAAATCTTGTCTAATATATCACGGTTCATGCCTAAGCCATTGTCACGTATCCTGATCTCTGCCTGGCCGCCAAGCTTTTTGGTGACTATTGATACTACCGGCTCATAAGGCTGCCCGGCCTCTTCTTTCTTTTGTTTTTTTTCTGTAACGGCATAAAAAGAATTGGTGAATAAATTAAGAAACACCCGTCCTATATCCTGCGGCACCACATTTATTTTTCCAAGGGTTTCATCATAATGTTTGTCAAGTGTGGCATTAAAAGATTTGTCTTTGGCCCTAAGCCCATGATAGCTTAACTGCATATATTCATCGGCAAGCATGTTGATATCTGTTAATTCTTTTTGCCCGCTGCTTTTACGGGAGTGCAACAGCATGCCTTTTACAATTGAATCAGCTCTTTTACCATGAAAATTAATTTTTTCCTGGTTGCTGCGGATGTCTTTAATCACGTGAAAAAGATTGTTTTTTTCAGGCTCTGCTATAGAAAGTTTAGTTACTTCCTGCTGTAGCTCATCAGACAATTCCACACTTACCTCAGAAAAATTATTTACAAAGTTCAGCGGGTTTTGAATTTCATGAGCTATACCTGCCGTCAGCTCACCCAGGGAGGCCATTTTTTCTCTCTGTACCAATTGCGCCTGTGTAGCTCTTAAATCGTTTATAGCATGTTCCAGCTCTTCTTTCTGGCTCACAAGTTCTGCCGTACGCTCCATCACAACCCTTTCCAGTTCCGCCTTTCGCTCCATCATCATCTGGTATTCCTTTATTTCTTCTTCTCTTTTACGGCGTTCTTCCAAAAGCAGTTTCTGTTGTTTTTTTGAACGCACCAGCAGGGCTATCATCCACGTAATAGCAACAGGGTACGCATAATCCATATAATGGCTAAGCGTTTCAAAAAAAGGTATTGTAGTGGCTTTCAATAAATCGCCAACCAGGGAAAGCAGTATAAGCGGCAATACTGCATATATGATGGTACGGTCAGTGGCAAAAGCTTCTTTCTTTAGAGCAATAAATACTATGCCGAGTAACAGGATATGCCACATCCATTTTGTTATGTATTCTATATTCAGAACGTTTTCTAATACCGCTAACACCGCTACACCAATTAACGCATAATTAAGTATCCTGTTCCACTCTTTATCGGGATGAAAAGTGCGCAGTGTTTTACGGAGGCGGAAAAGCAAAAGAATAGACAATAAAATTTCTAAAACCATAAAGCCGGGTTAAACATTAATCTGATGATGAAATGTTTGTATATACTGTATTCAAATTACAGGTAATAATAAATAAAATCGCTAAAAAATATTGCCTTCTGTATTCTTCTTTAAAGATGACTGTGTAAACCGGATAACAAATTCACATATTCCTTTTTTTGATCTCCCCTTTCTTAACTGTCTTTATAACCGTGATGAACACAAGTATATTTTTTTTAATGAATGATTTGCTCCGGGTTAATTTGCACTTGTTTTACCGGCAAAACAATTATGAATTCCGAGCCTACACCTGGCGTGGATTGCACATTAATTTCGCCACCATGTCCTTTTACAATAATATCATAACTTAACCATAACCCTAAGCCCGTGCCCTGGCCGGCCGGCTTGGTTGTAAAAAATGGCTGAAAAATCCGGTTGATCAATTTTGGCAAAATACCGATGCCATTGTCTTTAATATGTATTTCGACGGCTTTGCCGGAGTTATAGTTGTCTTCAAACAGGTTTTCACCATCAGCTTCATTTTTAAAGATTGTTTCGTTTGTGCTGATGGTTACTACAGGTTCATAAACTTCTCCATCCGCAATATTTTTTGTTTTTTCTTCAATAGCGTAAAAGGCATTGCCGATGATATTTAGCAATACTCTGCCCACATCGCCTGGTATGATATTTACTTTTTCAAGGCCGGCTTCATAATCTGTTTTTAAAACAGCCTGAAATGATTTGTCTTTAGTCCGCAACCTGTTATAACATAGCCGCAGGTATTCATCAGTAAAAGCATTAATGTCTGTTGGTTCTTTTTTACCCGTGCTGGTACCGGAATGTTGCAACATGCCCTGTATAATGCTATCAGCCGTTTTACCATGCCTTATAATTCTTTCGAGATTCTGCGTCACATCGTTTGTAAGCGTCTTTACTTCGCTGATGTTGCCTTTATCCAATTGGTCATTCATTTCTTTTAAAAGATCGGCTGTTATCTCTGCAAAATTATTTACGAAGTTCATCGGGTTTTTTATTTCATGGGCTATGCCTGCAGTAAGGTCGCCAAGCGAAGCCATGTTTTCCCGCTGCACCAACTGATCCTGCGTGGCCTTTAGTTCAAGCAGCGCCTGTTTTACGGTATCACGTTGTTCAGCAATTTCTTCTTTTTGCCGCAGTATTTCTGAGGTACGTAATTTAACCTGGTGCTCCAGCATTTTTTTTTCAGACATGAGGCTTTTTGACCGGTAATACACAATGCCCCATATTATGCCTGTCATCACCAAAGCGTATAAAGCATAAGCCCACCATGTTCGCCACCAGGGCGGTAATATAGTTATGGCAACTGTTTTTTCCGTCCACACACCATCGCTGCTGCAGGCCTTTATTTTAAACACATAATTACCGGGCGGCACGTTAAAGTAGGCCACTGATTTTTCGGCCCCGGCTTTACGCCATTTATCATCGTAGCCTTCAAGCATATAAAGATGCCTGTTTTCTTCGCTGCTGCTGTAATGCATAGCTGCAAAATCAAGAGAGAAATTACCTTGCTTATGGTTAAGAACCATCCTGGTCATTTGCTCTATAGAAGAAGTAAGCGGTGCCTGCCCGGGTTTTAAAGAAATGTCACCGATTTTAAAATCAGTGATCTGTAACTGCGGCGCTTTTGCACCACTCGTTAATTCATAAGTGTAGAACTCAAAATAGCCTGTGCCATCTCCAAAAAATAATTTGCCGTCACGGGTTTTATACGCCGGCAGATCATAAGTGCTGTTGGGAATTATGCCGTACTTTCTGCCATACACGGCAGTTTCATCCCGATCTGCATTAAGTTTGATAATGGCTGATTGTGAACCTATCCATAAATTTTTTGCCGCATCTTCCGTTATGCCAACAATATTGGCGGTACTTATTTCAGAAGAAGCATCAGTAAACACAGTGAAATCAACACTATTGCTATCCTTTTTAAAAAGACCAAATTGCGTTCCTGCCCATATTGTTCCTTTTGCATCCTCGTATAGATCAACCACGTTGTTGCCCTGCAGGTAATGTTTAAACCGGTTTGAATTTTTGTCGAATAAATTTAACCCGCCGCCGCTCCATGTGCCTATCCACAGGTTACCCGCTTTATCCTGCAATAATTTATATACAGCATTACTGCTGAGGCTTGCCGAGTCAGGAGAATGCCGGTAATGTTTAAAAAATCCGGTTCTGCGATCTGACACATCAAGACCGCCGTCTGTGCCTATCCAAAGCGTTCCCTGCCTGTCTTCAAGCATAGATAATACGCCACCATCGCTTATGGTGTTTCTGTTTTTTTGATCGTGCTGGTATCTTGTGAATGTATTGGTTTGCCGGTTAAGCCGGTTAAGGCCATGGTCTGTGCCAACCCAGAATTGGCCACCTTTATCTTCATAAACTGATAACACTAAATTGCTGTTGATGCTCCCTTCGTCTTTAGGGTTGTTTACAAAATACTGAATTGCATTAGTCTTCCTGTCTTTGCGGATCAATCCTGAATCTGAAGCCATCCATAACACACCAGAGGCGTCTTCAAGAAAAGCATGTACACGGCCCCCGGTTGCCGTATGCGCAACAGTTTTTCGCAGGGGGTCAACACGGTATACATTACTCTGCGTGGTGATCCAAAGTACGCCTTCTCTTGAAAAGGCGGCATACCACACCGTGTTCTCCCCAAGAGATTTGGCATCGTCAGGCTCAGCCTTAAACCGGTTAAGTGTATTTGTTTTTGTATCCCAGCGGTTTAACCCGGCTAAAAAAGCGCCTATCCAAATGCCACCGGCTTTATCTTCGGTTATAAATGATACGCCATGATAATTACCTTTTATCTGCGGGCTGCTTAGCTTTTCAGGCTTAGCGGGATCATAAGTAAAATGCCTGAATGTTCCCTTGCTTCTGTCCATAAGATGCAGGCCATCGCCAAAGGTGCCTATCCAAAAGTTGCCCTTACTATCTTCATATATCGCTCTTACTTTATTATCAAAAAGCGAAGTAGTATCGTTGGCTTTGTGCAGGTAACGGGTAAATTTGCCGGTATTCTTATCAAGCCTGTTAAGGCCGCCTTCGCCTTCGGGTGTTTCGTTGTTGTATGGGCTGCCACAGCCTGCCCATATTATGCCTTTCTTATCTAAGTATAGGGCTCTCACCTGGTCGTTACTCAGGCTTGTTGAATCATTTGCAATTTTATTAAAGCGGATGAACTTCCCGGTCTTTTTATCTAAACGATTCAGGCCACCGTGTGTGCCTGCCCACAGGTAACCTTCATTATCCTGGATGATGGATGTAACAATATTATTACTGATGCTTGAAGGATCTGCAGCGTTGTGAACGTAATGCGTAAATATGCCTCTGGATGGATCAAACTTGTCAAGGCCGCCGCCGAAGGTACCCAGCCACAGTATGTCTTCGCTATCTATAAAAATAAATTCAAGGCGGATTGAAGAAAGGGAATTGGCATTATTGGGTTCATTTTTATAGGTTACTACCCGGTAACCATCATACCTGTACAGGCTGGTTCCGGTGAACCACATATACCCTTTTGAATCCTGCGCCATAGCGGTAATAAAGCCACGTACATTTTCTTCAAACAACGGCACACGGTTAAATACAAATTGCTGTGCATTTACGGTTGCATGTAAAAAAATAATACCCGGCAGTATACAAGCCCGTATGATATATTTCCAGGCTCCGGCAAAAATTTGATGGTTCTGCATTTATAACGTCGTTAAACGGTATGATTTGGGCAAAAGTCCTTAGGATATTAAAAAAATGCTTTAAGCAGGTGCAACTGGTAAATTTAAAAATAATGCAAAGAAAAATGATTGTTTTTATCCGGTTAACAAAGAAGTGTTATCAAGTAGAGGCGGATGGCAATATGTTTTATAAAAATGTTACATCAGGCGCAGGTTTAATCAAGGCCTGGTAATTTCAATGGTTAAGTCTCTTTTTAATAATTCCTCCTGATGCATCTTTTATAGGATTGGCTATAACAAAAGCCTTCGGGTCAATTTCTGCAACAAGGTTAGTTAATTTCCGTAGTTCAAGCCTGGTGATCACGGTAAAAATAATGTCGCAATCTTCATGCACATGATAATTACCGGGCAGGTAACCTCTTTCGCCTTTGTATATGGTTATGCCACGGCCAAGCGTGTTAACCAGCCTGTCTTTTATAATTTCGCTTTTACCTGAAATAATGGTAACGCCCTGGTAAGCTTCAAGACCTTCCACTACATAATCAATGGTTTTTGAGGCAGTAATGTAGGTAAGCAATGAATACAAAGCCGCCTCCATACTAAGCATGATAGCCACAGTACCAAAGATGATAATATTGATGGCCATGATAATTTCACTGATAGTGAAACTTGTTCTCCGCCAGGTATACAAAGCCAATATTTCTGTGCCATCAATGGCGCAGCCCGCCCGCATTACAAGGCCACTGCCTATGCCTAAAAAAAATCCGCCAAAAAAAGATACGAGCAGCTTATCTGATGTTACCGTAGGAAAAGGAATAAATAAACAAAGCGCCAACAGCAAAATACATAAGCTGGTTTTTAGAGCATATTTAAAGTTTACAACATAGTAGCCCATGATAATAAATGGCAGGTTTACAATAGCAATAACATAAGACAACCTGAGACCACTCAATTTGTGTATCAGGAGCGCAATGCCTGTTGCGCCGCCGTCAAAAAACAGGTTAGGCACAAGAAAACCTTCCAGGCCAAAAGCAGCAGAAATAACGCCGAGACCTACGAATACCACATCATGAAACAGATGAGATTTTACTTTATGTTTTTCGGCGGGGTGTAATAATAAAGCCCTTTGTTTGAGTTGAGATAAGTTCTCGTATTTTTTTTGATTGAGCTGGTGTGAGGCTGATACGGTAAAATAAGAATGCGACCCTATAAAATCCTGCTGCTGTTGAAGCCATTGTTCACGGCTTTGCACCTTATGTTGCTTTTGCCTCTCGTTAAATAAATTTTCTGCCCTGGCAATAAAATCATTAGTGCCCAAATAATAAAGATCTGCGTCACATAAAATTTCAGCGAGCCTGTTATGTGGTGTTTGCGGCAGGCGTGTAGCTTCTATCAGCCTGCTTATTTCTTCAATATCTTTTGCACTGTAATTATATTGTGGCAATATTTCTTTGGCAAGTTTTACCGACGCCTCTTCATGGCCGGTATAAGCATATAAAAAGCCAGCATCGTGGAAGAGTGCAGCCGTTTTTAATATAACCAGTTCATGGTCTGAAATATGTTCTGTTTTTGCAAGATGTTCAGCAGCGGTAAGCACTTCTTTGGTGTGCTCAACATTATGATACAATAAATGTTTTGGTAATTCCTTTTCTAATTTCCCGATAAGAAATGAATACACATTCTGGAACTGCATGTATGCTTTGGAAGATTTAAGAAACTATAAATGTAACAAAATATTCAGGTGCGTTGCAAAGAGATGTTTATGTAATAACGCCCTCATCATATTGTATGTTGTTTTTTAAAAAGAAGGATAGTTGCTGACGTTGAATTAATGTTGAGCCTTTAAATGCAAAACGCCTAAAGCGCTTACTATTATGGTTGATAGCTACAGCGAGGCGCTTCCGCGGCGTATCAGCTATTTGAAATATTTTAGGAAGAAAGATCCCCATACGAAGCTCTAATCAACATCTGCAACCGCATTGCTGTCAGTTAATACCCATTAAAGCAGTGAATAGGCATAAGCTCAGCCCATACTCTTTTAAATATCCAGTTGGTATAGCCGTTTTATTTACGTTTTGAAACATTGAATCTAACTTTTGACGAAGAATGTCCGTTTGAGCAAAAGTTATAGCGCTGGAAAATAATACCATCGTCAAAAGAAAATTTTTTTATAACGGTTAGTTTTTAAAATTATAATTTAAAATCAAAGCGTCCGTCAGTTATAAAAAGTGTATCACAATTAAGTGGTTTTATTTTAAAATTAAATACGCCACTTATGATACCGTTAACCATATCATAGGCTGTAATAGTAATTCTTCCTGATTTATATTGAATATCATCATCGGGTAAAATACCACATGAAGGAATTTGTTCAAATCCAACACCTAATTGCTTTTTGTTTGTATAAATATTATATATACCAGTTCCCCTTAGACTGTCAATGTTAATAAAAAAACTTCCGTTCTGATGATGTTCAGTATCGTATTGCCTTGCATCAATCTGTAGGTATAGTAGACCATTTAGTCCTAAATCAAATATCTTTTTTGGATTTGGGCTTCCCGTTCCTCCAGAGCCTTTAGATACATACACTGTTCCATTTATCAAACATCCAAAAGTGTTAGTGCCTGTTTGTGTTGCCGGAGGTAACTGATCTTCAGCGTTATTTGAATGATTTTTTTTACAGCTTGCTGCAAGCAAAGTAGGAAGCAAACAAAAGAGAAGAAGCTTTTTCACAAGATTAGTCGTTTGGTTATAATGATATGCTTAATTATTATGAAGTGCAAGCATTTCATCAATTATAAAATATTCTAATTGCTAATTGGTAACATCCACGTATTTCTTCAATAAAAATTTATTGGATTTTTGCCGCTGAAATAATCAACGTCGGCAATAGGGTTGCTGTTAGTCAATATTCCGTTAAAAAATTTATAGCGCAAACTCAGCTCCATACTCTTTTAAATGCCTGGTGGTATGGCGGTTTTATTTATGTTTTGAAACATTGAATCTAATTTTTGTCTCAAAATATCTGTTTGTGCAAAAGCCTGAAAAGAGATTTGTGTAATAAGATTAGTAATAATTTTTTTATAACAGTTAGCTTTAAAAGTTTAAAATCGAATTTATCTTCAGTATTGGCAAATATGTGCTTGGAAATATTTAGATTATTCTTTAGACTAAAAATGGAAACTTCCACCAGTGATAAAACACTCCCCACAATTTTGGATTTTGCACGTGCAATGAAAATTTTCAATCATTACAATAATTAGAGTTAGCAACAATTTTCCTGTTACTATTTTTTAAAATTTATAGTCAAACCTTCCGCTTGTTATCTTTATTGTATCACACGTAGGTGGCTTATAAAAAAATTCAAATTCCCCGGAAAAAACGCTGTTGGATAAATCATATCGTGTAATTTTTAAATATCCCCGTTTATAGCTTATCGTGTCGTATACACTAGTGCTACAATTTCCCCCGCTCCATGCAACTCTTAAGCGTCCTTTACTCGTTAAAGCGTATATCCCAACACTTTTTATACTGTCTGATCCAAAATCTAAAAACCGGATATCATTTGCATTAATTACAGCATAACAATTAACTGAAAATTGGCCATCATTATATGTGGGATCAACCATTACCCTATAATTCGGTTTTCCCATATTGGTCGAACCTTTGGGTACAAACACTTGTCCATTTATTAAACATCCAAAAGTATTGGCACCAGTTTGAGTTGCCGGGGGTAATTGATCAACGGTATTTACTGGTGTTTTATGTTTTTTGCATTGGGCAAAACAAAAACACATCACCACTAAAAAAGCCATTGATGTTTTAGTTAGTTTTTTCATATTTCAAGAGGTTAGATAATCTCGTTTTAAGGATAGTATTTATCAGGGTATTTATACATCAAGGTAAAGTTTCTAAAGCAAGAGTGGTCATTCCGTTTTTGTTGATGAAGCCGGCACTTCTATCCCTGCTCAACATCTCCAGGGCGCTTGTATCTTTTGGAAACACCAACAGCGCAATATGCCAAAGGTGTTAGCACAAAAAGTTGTTTAATACCGCTATTTATTTTTTTATAATTTACAGTATTGTGTTAGTTAACTTTTAATCATTTAAATACATTCCAATGAATACACGCCGTGGCTTTATACAAAATCTTACCATGCCTTTTTTAGCAATGCCTATCTTATCAACTAAATGCGATACAAAAAAAGCTGATGCAGTTACTGCAACATACAATGGACCGGTATTACGGGTAGCTATTATGGGTTTGGGAAGCTATGGCACACGGGTGGCAGATGCCATGCAATCCTGTACAGCAGCCAGGTTAGTTGGGGTTATCAGCGGAACGCCCGCTAAAATAAAAGCATGGCAGGCAAAATATAATATCCCGGAAAAAAATTGTTATAACTACGACAATTTCGATAGCATTAAAAACAATGCTGATATTGATGCCGTATACATTATTACACCCAATGCGCTGCATAAACCTTATGCCATAAGAGTTGCCCAGGCCGGCAAACATGTGATCAGCGAAAAGCCAATGGCTGTAAATGCGAAAGACGGCCAGGATATGGTAGATGCCTGTAAAAAAGCCAACGTGAAATTATTAGTGGGCTATAGAATGCACTTTGAGACAAAAACGCTTGAGATCATAAAGATGCGGAAGGCCGGCGAATTCGGCAAGGTATTATTCTTCCAGGGATTGTCTGGCTTTACCATTGGAGACCCAACACAATGGCGGCTGAATAAACAATTGGCTGGCGGCGGAGCCATGATGGATATTGGTATTTATTCAGTTAACGGCGCCCGGTATATGATTGGTGAAGAACCGGTATGGGTAACGGCACAGGAAACAAAAACCGACCCTCAAAAATTTAAAGAAGGTGTTGATGAAACCATCCTTTTCCAGCTTGGTTTTCCGGGTGGCGCTGTCGCTTCCTGTTTGTCTACTTATAGCATGAACAATCTTGACAGGTTTTTTGTAGATGGCGAAAAGGGTTTTGGCGAACTGATGCCCGCAACCGGCTATGGACCTATAGAAGGCCGTACACACAAAGGCGAATTAACCCAGCCGCATGTAACGCACCAAACTGTACAAATGAATGAAATGGCCGGTATCATATTGCAGGGTAAGCAACCTGTTGTGCCGGTAGATGGTGAAGAAGCTGTAAAGGATTTAAAAATTATTGATGCCATTTATGCGGCTATTGCTTCGGGCAAAAAAGTTGATTTAAAATTATAGATCATTGTTGTGAAGATTAAACAAACCAGCAAATGGATATCGGATCATTTCATCTTTACGATAAGCTCCAAAAAATGGCGATGGCCATGCCGCAGGTGCATGAAAAGTTATGTTATGGTACGCCTGCATTTTATGTAGATAAAAATTTTTTTCTAAGGCTTAAAGAAGATGGCGAAACCATTGCCATATATTGTATGGACAGGGAGGAATGGATGGCAAAAAACGGCGACACATTTTATATTACCGACCATTATAAAAACTCCCCCATGTTATTGGTTGATCTGAATATGGTAAGTAATGATGACCTGACAACATTGATCAGGGAAGCCTGGCAAATGAAAGCACCTAAACGATTACTCAAGCAATACAATCATCTT
>JANLXV010000090.1:0-2203 GCA_031365305.1 Chitinophagaceae bacterium | reverse complement strand
ACCAACGACGAATTAAAAGGAATGCCTGCCATAGGTCAAATCACAATAGGATTTTGCCAGGTGTTTATCCAACACACTTCTGCTTCTCTTACTATTAATGAAGATGCCGACCCAACTGTGCGTCGGGATTTTGAAACTGTTTTTAATAAATTAATTCCCGAAAATGATCCCGCTTACAAGCACAACACAGAAGGCAGCGATGATATGCCTGCACATATTAAAAGCTCACTACTCGGCGCATCTGTACTTATACCGGTGAGTAATGGCACGCTTGCATTGGGCACATGGCAAGGCATTTATTTATGTGAACACCGGAACTATGGTGGAGAGCGCCAGCTTATAATAACGGTTTGGGGAGAAGAGTAATTACAGTAAAACCAGGAGTCAACATCCATGTCTTTTTTAAATTATATCCGGTGCATTATACTAACACTTACTATTAATAAACCTAATGCACTAACTCACATTTTTCTGGTTCTCTATCACAAAAGCAATGATTTCTTCCAGCGGTGAATCAATCCTGCTGATAGCATCACTAATGTCATCGCGACTTACCTGTGCTGCAAAGGCTGGCATCTTTAATTTCTTCTGAACACTTTTTGCATCCATGCCTTCGTACTTTGTTGGTCTAACTAAAGCTGAGGCATGTACAAAACCGGAAAGCTCATCAAACACATAGATCATTTTGTCCATTACATTTTTTGGCTCTACGCCAAAATACCGTGGCCCGTGAGAAGCGATGCAATGAATCACCTCCGGATCTATTTGCCGCCTTTCAAGTTCTTCAATAATAATACGGCAATGGTCGTTTGGATATTTGTCCCAGTCAGCGTCATGCAGAAGTCCCGCCAGCCACCATTTATGGGCTTCTTCATTGGATAGATGTTCTTTCTCAAGCGCCCATGCTTTCATAACCGCCGCCACCTGTTTCATGTGCAGGCACAGGCGCTCATTCTCTACCCAACTATTTAATAAGGCCATCGCCTCATCTTCAAATAACACATTACCGGCATTTGCAGGATCACCAAAGGTTGACCGGCCAAGAGGTTGGATAGGGTTGCTCATTGTATTGTTATTGAGAGAATAATCGTCTTTGCGAGGAGGCATTATAGCAAATTAAATCTAAAATGTTTACGCCTCCGAAGCAATCTCAGCATTAGGGGAATTTTTTGTATGGACGGGGCGGTGTAAGATTGCTTCATCGTGCCTCCTCGAAAGACGTATCCCTTTTTTACTTTCCCCTGCCCTTTGAGGTTTCAATTTGCAACCTCAAAGGTTTATCAGTTTTTTCCAGGGTTTCAATCTGAAACCTCAAACTTTCATATTCTTCTTTGGTGAGTTGAAACATAAAGTCATCAGGAAATCTTTTTTTATTGCGCTTTACAGCAAGATTAATTGACTTTGTTTCTGTGTCGTATAATTCAGCCAGATCCTTATCTAAAATTATTCGCTTACTTCATAGTTCATATATCCTGTTTTGTATACTTCGGATAATATTCATAAATTTTATCCTTTCAATTTCATATCATTAATAATGCCTTCAATTTTATCACCAAGTTCCTTATCTGCTTTTTCATAATCATCAAGACCATTCATTTTACCATTCACACTAAAATAAAATTTGATCTTCGGCTCAGTGCCGCTGGGCCTTGCAGATATCTTACTGCCATCAGATAAAATGAATTGCAACACATTACTCTTAGGCAGCGCCAAAGCAGAGGTTGTACCCGAAATAAGATCATTACTTTTTTGTTCTTCATAATCTAACAACTTCACCACGTCGAAGCCGTTGATCTTTTTTGGCGGGTTATTCCTGAAACCTTCCATCATGGCTGCAATTTCCTTCGTACCGTCTTTTCCTTTTTTTGTTATAGAGATGAGATTTTCTTTATAGTAACCGTATTTGGTATAGAGATCAACCAGCTTTTGAAAAAGACTTCGGCCATTGGCTTTTTCATAAGCCGCCATTTCGCATAAAAGCGCTACAGCGCTTACAGCATCTTTATCACGCACCTTGTCCCCTATCATCAGGCCGAAGCTTTCTTCACCACCGATTACATAATTTTCTTTGCCCTCTTTTTCTTTAATGAGTTCTGCTATCCATTTAAAACCGGTTAACACATTATAAGAGCTTATATCGTTTTGCCGGGCTATCTCATCAATCAGGTCGGTAGTCACAATCGTCTTTACCACCATATCATTT
>JANLXV010000084.1:0-3732 GCA_031365305.1 Chitinophagaceae bacterium | reverse complement strand
CAAAACAGGATAATAAGATTAGAGTTTCGCCTGCGTTATTTTGAGTTATTTGGTAAGCCTGCCCGCCCGATAGAAGATAAACTATCCTTTGCGCAAATTGCTGCTTTGAGGTTTGCGCCTGATGACGAATTTTTAATTTTGCTGGAAAAAGCGTTGCAGGAAAATATGACAGCCGACACTATCAAACGTTCAATTAAAAACTGGCAGGCAGATCACATGAGAGTATAACGTTTTGTGCTGGATGAGATTTGATTAATCTTTCCTATGAACAAAAAGAATTTGCTATCTATTGCCTATTTCATCGATGTTTTTTTCCAGTTCATTGAACCGCATGGCCTTAATCTTTTTATGAACTTTAAATGCCAGGCCTAAAAATATCAATCCAAATATTATTAAGAAATGAGATCCAATAAAATATCCAATAGCATAACCATTCTCATTTTCTGAGATTGGTGACCTGTCAGGATTTACTATATCTATTAAAATATTGAGAAGAATAAATATGCATCCTAAAACAACATATACAGCTCTGCGTATTTTCATTCTATGTGTAATTTAATTTCCAGATTCAAAATACATAAAAACCCGCTGAGCCAGGAAAGAGATTTGTGTATCGAAAATTAGTGAGAAAGTAATATTAGCTGCGGATAATATCTTTCCAAAAATCTATCTTCATACAATACTATATATTATGAAAAGGCAGACCTTTCTTAAATTTATTTCAGCCATAGCAACCTCGCCTATGTTTTTATCTTTTAGGAGTTTCACGCAAAAAGAGAAATTAAAAAACTGGGCGGGCAATCTTGAATATGGTACTGACAATGTTTTTTATCCTAAGACCGTTAGAGAGGTTCAGCAATTAATAAAGAAGATTAACAAGCTAAAGCCCCTTGGTACAAGGCATTGCTTTAATACAATTGCAGACAGCAGGTTCAATTTAATTTCTACAAGAGATTTGAATACCGTAATAGCACTTGATGCCGCCGCAAAAACAGTAACCGTTGAAGGCGGAATTAAATATGGCGAATTAGCGCCTTATCTGCATGAAAAAGGTTTTGCCCTGCACAATCTTGCATCGCTGCCGCATATATCTGTTGCGGGATCAATTACAACAGCCACCCATGGTTCAGGCGTTGGAAATGGCAATCTTGCTGCGGCAGTAAACGCGGTGGAAATTGTAAAAGCTGATGGCAACATTGTAAACATCTCCAAAGAAAGAGATGGCGAAAATTTTTATGGCACCGTTGTAGGCCTGGGTGCACTTGGCGTGATCACTAAGGTAACGCTGGATATTGTGCCCACGTTTATGATGCGGCAATATGTTTATGAGAAATTGCCTGTTGATCAACTGAAAGAAAATTTTGATAAGATCATGTCTGCCGGGTATAGTGTAAGTCTGTTTACTGACTGGCAGGGCGATACTATTAATGAAGTGTGGATAAAACAAATGGAAAATGACAGCACAGAGTTTTCGAAGATGACAACGTTTTATGGCGCCATAGCGGCAACAAAAAATATGCATCCCATTGCAGAACTATCTGCAGAAAATTGCACAGAACAAATGGGTATGCCAGGGCCATGGTACGAACGCCTGCCACATTTTAAAATGGGCTTTACACCAAGCAGCGGTAAAGAATTGCAGGCAGAATATTTTGTACCATACCACTCTGCTGTTGAAGCCATGCTTGCTGTTAAAACACTGAGTGATAAAATAGGCCCGCATTTATTTATATCAGAGATAAGAACCATTGCCGCAGATCAATTCTGGATGAGCCCTTGCCGCAACCAGGCATCTGTTGCAATACATTTTACGTGGAAACAGGAATGGGATGAGGTGAGTAAACTATTGCCGCAAATTGAAGAATTATTAGAACCTTTTGATGTACGGCCACATTGGGGCAAACTTTTCACCTTATCGCCAAAAACATTAGCCTCCCGTTACGAAAAACTGGCGGACTACAAGAAGCTGGCTGCATCATTTGACCCGAAAGGAAAATTCAGGAATGACTTTTTGAAGACAAATTTGTGGAGTTGATTCAAACAGGCAATGCAGTGGAATTTAGATTGAACAAACACCCAATTTTCAATGACTAAGAGCCTTCACGCCTGCTCACTTAACCGCCGCAGCCCATCTGTCCATTTTGTTCTCAAGTGTTGTCAGCGGCATGCTGCCATCCTTCAATACTTCATCATGAAAATCTGAAAGCTTAAATTTTGCACCGAGAGACTTTTCATATTTAGTTCTCAATTCTCTTATTTTAAGTGCACCAATTTTGTAACCTAATGCCTGTCCCCCATTGGCCATGTATCGCTCAATCTCAGCCGTGGCGCTTTGTTCACTAATCGGTTCGTTCTCCATCATATACTTTATCGCTTCTTCACGGCTCATGCTTTTTGTATGTATAGCCACATCAACCACAAGCCTTATGGCCCGGTGCATTTCATCACCGAGCGCACCCATGTGTTGATAAGGATCAGCATATAATCCCAACTCTTTGCCAAGGCTTTCACAATAGAGTGCCCAGCCTTCAATGTAAGCATTTGAAAACACATCATGCTGCCTGATGGCGGGCAGGTTTTTATTTTCACGCTGCAGGCTGATCTGGTAATGATGCCCTGGAATAGCTTCATGTAAAAACAGGCTTTCCATACCGCTGGTGATGTTAAATTTTGTTGCATCAATAATAGGTACATAAAATACACCCGGCTTTATATTATCTGGCGAGGCATTATATTCAGCGCTGGCGGAGACCTGCCTGAAGGCTTCAGTTTGTTTAATTTCAAATGGTGTTTTGGGAGTATGCCCGAACATTTCTTTTAAATGCGGCTCCATGGTTTTATGAATTTTATAAAACGCATCAAGCACTTCTTCCGGCGTTTTATAAGGCATAAATTTCGGGTCGGTCTGCAGGTATTTAAAGAAAGCTTTCAGATCACCTTTAAAACCGGTACTGTCCTTTATCTTCTCCATTTCCTGCTTTATCCGTGTAACTTCAGAAAGGCCGATATTATAAATTTCCTCCGGTGTTTTATCGGTTGTTGTGTTCATTTTTACTTTTAATTTATAATAATCAAGGCCGCCGGGTAAACTATTATAACCACTGGTGAGCCTGGCTTTCGGCAGGTAATCATTTTTGAGGAATGCGGCCATGCGCCTGTTCATCGGGATTACTTTTTCGTTGATGGCTTTTATATAATCAGCCGTGAGGGTTTTTTTATCATCGTTACTAAAAGCAGCGGGAAATAATTTAACCGGGCTATAATATAAATTTTGTTGTGGTGTGGCTGTAACCATGGCCTCAAACTCAGGTATCATTTTTATAACCAATGCTTTTGGTAAAACAATATTTTCAGCAATGCCTTTTTTGAAATATACGATGGCGCTATCTATCCATGTATCAAAAGCATCAATGCGGTTTAGCCAGTTCCTGTAATCCTGTACTGTATTAAAGGGTTGTACACTTGTGCCACTCGCAAACTGGCCAAGCGCAAGGTTAATGCCCCACATCTGGTCCGTCGGCAGCAGGTTAAACTTATAATCAGTCTCATGTACCAACAGGTCTGTATATTCTTTCAAAAAATCATAACTGATCTTGTCATTTTCATTTAATTGTTCACGATTTATTTTTTGCAATGTTGCCAGTGTGCGGCGGTAAAAATCTTTGATCTTTACCCGGTAGCTATCCGTAAAATCCGCATAAAATTTATCGTTGTGCGTGGTATCTCCGTTCC
>JANLXV010000065.1:0-4680 GCA_031365305.1 Chitinophagaceae bacterium | reverse complement strand
CTTCTTTATGCCTGAGAGCATTCACGCATCGGAGTTCCATTTCCTGGGTTCCTATATATTGTCAGCTTTTGTAAGAAAGGAAATGACAACCCCGAGGAGAAAGTTATATTCCTCTTACGTATTTTGATCTTCCGCCCGGGGCCGGTTTCTACACTGACCATTCACAGATGCAAAGACTTATTTTATTAACTTCATGGAGACATTTATGCAGCATGAAGCTTGACCGATACGAATTTAAATCCGGCGACAAATTTTTGACGTATGAATTTCTGAGCGAAGGGCCTAAAGGAAAAATTCAAAAGCTAATTCAGTTTTCACTTGTCAATCAAAACACTTTATTCTTCAATCTTGCTTTCGGCGACAAAAACTCAGAAACCGGTGAGATTGACGACATGATTATTACTGATAATAGCGACAGCGAAAAAGTTCTCGCAACTGTTGTAGCTGCTGTTTATGCTTTCTGCGACAAATTTCCCCGAGCTTGGATTTATGCAACTGGCAGTACAGAAGCAAGAACACGACTTTACAAAATGGGCATCAACAAATATTTTGACATTGTAGAGGAAGACTTTGAAATTTTTGGAAGAACTGAAAATGAATGGGAGCGGTTTGTAAAAGGCAAAAACTATCAGGAATTCGTTGTACAAAGAATAAAATCTTAAATTTGACCTATGAAAAGCATCCTTGAATTAAATGAAAAGAAAGTTCCGGTTGTTCGTATTGACAAATCGCTAAACAAATATGACAATGTTGTGCTCTTTCCTGAAAAAGTAAAGAAAGCCAAAGAAAGTTTTGAAAAATTTGGAGTTCCTGATTTAAAGAAGCACAGCCGCTAACAAAAAATATTGCTGCAATTTGTGCAGGACCTTGTTGTAGCCTCACGGGTCAATCTTTAATCAACTTGATATCGCCAGCAATCGGTCTCGTTATCTACCATTAATAAAAAAGAAACTTTATCAACGTTTCAAGTGCGTGACTTTTATAAGAGGCCCAAGAGGCATGGTTGCGTCAGAGTTCAGTATAAGACAGCTATAGGAACTCCCCATTTTGGAGATGACTGGTATTCTGTATATCTTGATACCGGTATCAATTCATAACGCCAAATCTTATCGTATGCAAAGTATATCCCGCCGTATTTTAGTAGAGTTGTCATGGTTGGTGCTTTCTTTAAGCATAACGATTTTAACAGCTATATTTTTATTTGGGTTCAGGTTTCTAAAAGGCGAATTGAGTTCCTGGCTTCCTTTAACATTGCTATTGTTTGCAGCAACATTTATCATTTCTTTAGTTAGGGCATTTAAGAAAAAATCTATAACAACACATCCGGTTTAAAACTACAAATATTACTCTTATGTACTTAATCTTATTGCCCCCAGGCTAAAGGTAGAGACACGGCTACGGAAGAACAAAACATTGGAAAGAAGTCTCAATGAAAACAATGACAATTCGTATCTGCAAACTGGCTAACTACCCAATGAAACAAAAAAATCTTCAGTAGATGCCACAATCTTTAGCAGTTCCAACTTTGGTTCTACTTCAGAATTACTGTCCGATAATTCATGAGCAAATTTTTTGAAGGATTCAAGAGATTGTAAAACCTGGTGGGCTTCTTCATTGTCAAAATGATCAAAGTGCATAAATGTTTTTCCATCCGGCAGCAGGTAGGCGCTGTATTTAATTCTAGGGTTATTGATGCTTCTTAACTCATTTACGATCTGCCTGATATTTTCTTTGTTCACCGGAACAAATTCCGGCCTTACCGTGTATTGCACCCTTACTATTTTCATGTTAAATAAGTTTGATTAAAAATAGATCAAAGATTCTGGCTTTGCCGGGGTGGAAAGCGACAATTAGCCGTGGCGTTTGCGACAGGTTCGGGCTGGCTTATGATTCAATTATGATCTGGCTGGTGCCTTTCATCTGGATCTTTATTTTAAAAGCATTGACAAAATCAACACCGGGTTCTTATGAAGTAAATCCCAAAACAAATCCTGAACCATTTGTAAGTAGTCACAATAAAATGTGGACGTCCTAAAAGTGTTTACACTGTATCCGGATGGTATTTTCCAAACTGTCCAACTATGAACCACTTGCATGATCTCCCCCGTTTTAACAGCCGTTATATAAAGCGACTACTCTCCTTCGCAATTAGCCATAAAATATTAAATTAGCTTAAGTAAAATGAAGCAACCTAAGCTGACATCTTTCGTGACCACTCACTGCAATAATTAAAGAATTAAAAATAACTACAATGGAAAATCAACAATCAACTTCCGCAACACCAAAGCACAAAATTGCAACCAGTGAAGAATGGCTTGCTGCCCGGCTGGACTTGCTTGAGGCAGAAAAACAATTGACCCGTCAAAGCGATGAAGTGGCAAGAAAAAGACAGAGCCTGCCCTGGGTTAAAATTGATAAGACCTATGTGTTTGAAACCGCTGAAGGAAAAGTGCCTTTAACTGATCTGTTTAAAGGGCGTACGCAATTGCTCATCTATCACTTTATGTTTGGCCCCGATTATACCGCCGGCTGCCCGCATTGTTCAGCCATTGCAGATGGTTTCGATGGTGCCTGGCCCCACCTCGCCAGTCATGATGTGATGCTTTGGGCAGTATCCCGTGCGCCGTTTGAAAAACTGCAGGCTTTTAAAAAGCGCATGGGGTGGACGTTTCCGTGGGCATCGTCTTTTGGCAGTGACTTTAATTACGATTTTAAAGTGGCGTTCACCGAAGAACAGCAACGCTCAGGGGACATTCAATACAATTTTAATAAACCCAGTATTAGCTCACGAGACAACAACGTTGAAAAAACAGAAGATGCACCGGACTTTGGGGTAAAAATTGCAGCAACTGTTGGCACTGACTGGGCCACATACATACGTGAAACGCCGGGGATGAGCGCCTTTGTGCTTGATGATGGCAATGTGTATCATACTTACTCCGCTTATGCCCGTGGCCTGGATGGTTTATGGAACATTTACCAGTGGCTTGACCGTGCGCCGCTTGGCAGGAATGAAAGTGGTTTATGGATGAAGCGCCATGATGAGTATGACAATACATCGCCGGATACAAATGGCTCTAAAAGTTGTTGCGGTTGAATAGTTTTCAGATAGTCCAACATTGTAGTTAGTAAGCTTTGTGATAATGCAACACATCACTTAACAGCAGATTTTTTAACATGGAAAGGCAGCATCTTGTATACAGTAAATGCTGTGTTACCTTTTGCTGAATAAAATAATATTATTAAGATCAGGTATACATTCACAGGCAAAAAGAGCAAGATCCGGGTTTTATAATTTAAAGACTACACCCATATTTGCAACATATAAAACAAACCGGAATATGGACATTAAGAACTGTATAGTAAGTGATGCAGATGAAATTTTATTGCTGTATGAAGCGGCCAGACATTTGCAAACAGAGAGAAAGATGGTAATATGGCCCTCTTTTGAAAAGGCTTTTATTGAAAAAGAAATAAGAGAAGAACAGCAATGGAAAATAGTATCTGACAACATCATAGCCTGCAACTGGGCCATTACTTCTGAAGACAAGGAAATTTGGGGTGAACGGGATAAAGCTGACGCCATTTACATTCACCGCATTTGTACTAACCCAACCTTGCGTGGCAACAGGTACATTGATAAAATTGTAGAATGGTCAAAACAATATGCCAACCAAAGAGGGAAACAATTTGTACGGTTAGACACCCTGGGCAACAACACAAAACTCATTGAGCATTACACTTCAGCAGGATTTAATTTTTTGGGTATGTTTAAATTAACAAACACAGCAAGTCTTCCATTACACTACCAACATGAACCAAATTGTTGCCTGTTTGAAATTAATTTAAAAACTGTTTAAGGAAAAGAAAAGCAGATAATAGAGATTCGTTTTCTTTTTTCCTGCTTTGTTTGCTGAGCGCTTTTTTATTTCTTTCTACTTAATTTGTTCATCTTAAGTGAACATCAATGTTACAAATCAGAAAAGCACGTCCCGAGGACCATGATAAAATCTGGGCCATCATAAAAGAAATTATCTCTAAAGGTGACACCTATACTTTTGATCCGGCATCATCTAAAGAAAATATGTTAGCCTATTGGTGTGGGCCTGACAAGCATACTTATGTTGCAATAGACAATGGAGAAATTGTTGGCACTTTCATTATAAAAGATAATCAGCCCGGGCTTGGATCGCACATCGCAAACGCATCATACATGGTTGCTGAACAAGCCGCAGGAAAAGGTATTGGCAAAGCTATCGGCGAATTTTCATTGGAAGAAGCCAGGCGGCTTAACTATAAAGCTATGCAGTTTAACATAGTAGTTAAAAGCAATACAAGGGCCGTTGGCCTCTGGCAAAAGTTAGGCTTTACTATCATTGGCGAAATTCCCGATGCCTTTGATCATAAAGACAATGGCTTAACGAATGCTTACATCATGTATCGAAAGCTCTAAGACTATCTCCCATCATAGTCTATCTCATACCATCTCACAAGATTATTCAATTGTGCACTTTTCTAACAACGAATGCCTGCACTACTTAACGGTCTGCCAAATATCGCCAATAAAAATCGTTAGTAGTAAATTGCAGTCACTATGTATACATCATGGTCATCTATCAACAACAACTTACTTTAAATGTAAAGCGGAGAGGCTTTCATCTTATTACCAACGACGTATTA
>JANLXV010000063.1:0-1595 GCA_031365305.1 Chitinophagaceae bacterium | reverse complement strand
TATGTGTATGAATGGAATGCCTGGAAGGGCTTCCTGTTTCATACATTGTGTACTTACGCAGAGCGGATCGAAGGCAAAATGCGGCAGCCCAATTCTGCCATACTTAAGCAAATTCCTGCGGGGAAGGGTTATTTTTTATGTCATATAAATCTTACCAAACCCAATTTGTTCTATAGGAATAAAAAGCAACTGGTGCGGCTGTTATTAAGCCAGGGCATTACACCGCTTAATGCTGAAATAACGGACACCTCTAAAAGACATGTCCAGCATATTTGCCGGCAAACGGGCATAAACGTTACGTCTGCAACTGTTGAAGGTGATGCCGATGAATTGCTCATCGTTAAAACAAATCTCAATTTTGGCGGCAGGGCCGAGAAGCGTTTGCCACGTTTGGCTTCCCTCTTTCTCAGGCCCGGCAGTCGTAACTACAGCACGGAAACAATGTACCCGGTGATGGCAAGAAAACTGGTAACCAAAGAGGTTTGGCAAAATAAAAACATGGCTATTGAAAAATATATAGCCAACGATGATAACTACATTTACAGGGTATATAAAGTTTTAAACCAGGTGGTTGTTGCCGAAGTAATTGAAGATGGCCTGATAAAAAAACTGATACATACCAGGCAAAGAACCAATTACTTTTACCAGATCCGCAATAATGAAATACTGCCGGGCGGCGACCCGAAATTTGTTGACTTAGTTAAAGATATTGTTGCCCTGAGCCAGGCCATGCAATTAGACTTTGCGGCTATTGATGTTGTAAGATCAAACGACAATAAGTATTACATTATTGATGTGAACATAACGCCTAACTGGAATGGCACAGATCAAAGTAAAAAGATGGCTTTCCTGGCTGCGGGGTTGGTGTAACAATCTGCAACCGGGCACATAACAGTCAATCAAACTTGTAATACGTCTACCATAAATAAATGATAAGATAGCTTAATTAAGGCAGCATTAAGCCTGGCTGCAAAGCACATCATCACACGTTGCCTTAATCAATATGCTTTCTGTTTGCTGATATTTAGTGCCAAACCTTTTTGCTTTTTCTGCTAAAAAATTACCTGTTCAATGTTTAAATGTTCCTCCTCTAAAATATTATATGCCGTTGCAGTAGTGGTTACTTTTAAACTACTTTCATAATGGTAAGGCATGCCACTTGAATAGCTCATTATTACACTCCCTTTTCCGTTGCCGTTTACTACACCGGAACTATCACCGGAAGCGAGCAGGAAAGATGTATTGATGTTTAGACTATCGCCATCATTTTTATCGGGCACATAAAAAGTTTTTAATTCTATTGGCGCTTTCGTCACGAGCATTAAAGTATTCATCCATCTGAAACCCGGAACGATTGCCCTGTCCGGTGGTATGGAAAACACACGATTCAATATAACTTTTATTGCATTCTCACTCAGGTAATCTTCCAGCAATGTTTTTACTGTACCATATTGCCTGTGGCTTCTGTCTGCAATGTTTGCAAGCATCTCCGGTATACCATCTACTTTCTCAACTATTCCTTTTTTATTCATCACCACATTCAGAAAAAGGCCATGGGCGTAAAAGCCTATCGAATCTAAAATAGAAAAGGCATT
>JANLXV010000671.1:0-4282 GCA_031365305.1 Chitinophagaceae bacterium | reverse complement strand
TGTAAATTGTTGGGCGGTTACGAGTGGGCAAGAGCAGAACATTTTATACTTACCATCCTCTTTACCATGTTCTTTGTAGTACATATTATACAGGTCATTATTGCCGGCTGGCAAAACTTCAGCAGCATGGTAACAGGTTTTGAAGTATTAAAAAGAAAAGGGCCAAAAAAACGCCCGCCCTCAACATATACTAACACTTTAAATACATCAAAAGATGTATAACCAAAAAGACATTCCAAAACCGGTTATTGTAAGAAAGACCATCCTTTCGTTTGTAATTTTTATGGCTTTTATTATTACGGCTATTGTAGTTTGGAAAGCTTTATACAAACAACCAAAACAGGAAGGCGCACTGCAACCATTAAGGGCAGGCCTGAATTACAATGAAGATGTGTTTAATACTTTCTTTAGCACAAGCCACCTGGCTAAAACTTTTCCTGTATCTGCAGCCGCAAAAAATGTACGGGTAAATGGCGGTGTTGGCATGGATAATAATTTTGATCCATCCACCTGGAAGCTTAAGGTCATCAGGCAGCCGGGTGATACTTTATTTATTTCGTTGGACGACATCAGGGCTTTGCCTAAAACAGATTTGGTATTCGACTTTAAATGTATTGAAGGCTGGAGCCAGGTATCACACTGGGGTGGTGTTGTATTCTCTGAGTTTGCAAAAAAATATGGCCTCAACGAACAAACGGCTTTAAAATATATAGCGCTTGTTACGCCTGATCAGGAATATTATGTTGGTATTGATATGCCAAGTATGCTGCATCCGCAAACCCTGCTCTGCTATGAAATGAATGGCAAACCTTTGCCCATGAACCAGGGCTTCCCATTGCGGCTCATCATTCCTGTTAAGTACGGCATAAAGCATTTGAAGCGCATCAGCACAATGGCGTTTAGTAATGAGCGACCGGCAGATTATTGGTATGAAAGGGGCTACGATTATTATTCAGGCTTATAATCATTTCTTTTTATCCATGCCTTTTTCAAACAGGCCCCAAAAAGGTTTAGGCCGTTTGGCATAGCTTAAGCCAAAACCTCTTATACTTTTTTGCTCAATATATTCCACCGCTTCCGGTATGGAATCCGTCACAAAAAAAAGTTTTAAATCCAATGGCGAAACAGTGCCTTCATGTAACATTCTTTCGTTATGCGCCAATATATATTTATAAAATTTTTTATCGAAAATAATAATGGGAAACATGCTGATCTTTTTAGTTTGTACCAGGGTTAAGGCTTCGTAAAATTCATCTAGCGTACCAAAGCCACCAGGCATAACTACAAAGGCATAAGAATATTTTATAAGCAATGTTTTACGAATAAAAAAGTATTTGATGTTTACCCATTTATCTAAGTAGGGATTAATGTGCTGTTCAAAAGGCAACACGATATTACAGCCAACACTTTTACCGCCTACTTCTTTTGCACCACGGTTTGCAGCCTCCATAATGCCGGGGCCGCCACCGGTTATAATGGTAAAGCCGAGCTTTGCAATTTCTGCAGCAAGCTCCCGAGCCTGCCGGTAATAAGGATGGTCTTCTTTAAAACGGGCAGAACCAAAAATGGTAACACAAGGCCCAACAAAATGCAAAGCCCTGAAGCCTTTAATAAATTCAAGCAACACACTAACCGTATACTTAAAATCGGCCCACCGGCTTTGCGGCCCTTCTAAAAATTGTATCTCTTGCTTTGTCATACGTTACAGCACATATTAATAAACAGCCTAAAGTTAATTGAGGCATAATTGTAAAAAAGAAGTTTAACCGGATGAGCAAATACGGTGGGCGTGGCGCTTAAAAGCAGAGTGGATTTAACCAAAATAAAGCGGGGAATATTGGCGATGTTTGTTATTAAATGTAGAAATTGAAGGTTATATTGAGAGGGGAAAAAGAAAAAGCGACTTGTGCCGCTTTAAAATTCACTACGGAATTAATCCTTATTGTGATTTGCTTTCAAAAGCATTAGTAACGAATTTATAAGAAAAAATAAAAAAAAGAACGTGCAGAAAATGAAAACAATTCTGGGACTTGATTTAGGTACAAACTCAATTGGATGGGCTTTAATAAATAAAACCGAAAGTAAAATATTGGGTATGGGGAGCAGAATAATTCCTATGGGTACAGACAAATTGGATTATGAAAAAGGTGCAGGCATAACGAAAAATGCAGAAAGAAGAACAGCCCGTACAATTCTGAAAGCAAATCACAACAGTTTGGAAAGGCGGCATAAAAACAGCGTAGTTGTGAAAGAACTAAGTTAGTATCAAATCTGAAAGCAAATCACAACCATATTATAATGGATATCTAAACAAACAACAGGATTTAGACACAGTTAGATAGATGTGCAATCCATAGCTGTATGATACAATCAAAGCCATAAGCGCTCAGTTAAACCCAACACACTTTTTAACTCGACACTATCCTTTTAAAATAGCCTCATTAAAATATTCCTTTACATACGAACAAAATAAAAGGCATAACGTTATTATATTTTGTTGAAAAAACCTGGTATTCTCTCTTATATCATTTAGCATACTGTAGAAAATATAGGTCTATCTCCATAAGACGTGGTTTTAAAAAAAATGGAATGATTTAAGCTTGTGAAATTTTAAATGTTATATAGAGATTGATGCACATTTATGGAAAGAGACAAAGACACAAAACAGATCGGCCTTCTCGGCGGCGGCCCGGCTGCGCTATTCATGTATAAAAGATTGGTCGAATCTGGTCACAATGATTTTGAAGTGACCATTTTTGAAAAGAGGCATCATTTGGGGCAGGGTATGCCATACAGTGGAGCAGGCGCCAACCCTGAACACATCACCAATGTATCCGGCAATGAAATCCCTGAACTGGTGACATTAATAAAAGATTGGATACGCACAGCACCTGCTGAGTTGCTGCAGCGGTTTGATATGAAGCCGGAGTTGTTCAATGATTACAAAGTGGTGCCGAGATTGCTTTTTGGAGAATACCTTGAAGCACAGTTTAAGCTGTTACAGACTGCGGCACGAAAAGCAGGTATTGTTACCAGGATACATTTTAATACAATTGTTGCAGATATAGAAGATGATGTTGAAAATGAAAACGTAACTGTTTATACAAGCACCGGAGAAAAGTTTAGTTTCAATGAAGTGGTGATCTGCACAGGGCACAACTGGCCAAAAAAGTTTGAGGATAAAATTGATAACTGGTATGATTCACCTTACCCACCTTCCAAGATTGCAAAAAAAACACCATACGCTGTTGCCATTAAAGGCTCATCGCTTACAGCTATTGATGCCGTGCGAACACTTGCCAGGTGCAACGGCGCTTTCACAAAAGATGACAACAATAGTTATGCTTACCATGTAAATGATGACAGTAAAGGTTTTCGCCTGATGATGCATTCCATCGGCGGCTTATTGCCTGCTATCAGGTTTCATCTTGAAGATACTCACCTTGCACTTTCTGCGCCGTTAAGTGAAGAAGAAGTATATACAAGCAAAGCGGCTAATAATGGCTTTATACCGTTGGATTATATTTTTGAACGCAATTTTAAGCAACCTGTCAAAGAACATAATCCTGGCTTTTATGAAGACATAAAAGATATGTCAATCGAAGAATTTGTTGAGCATACTATGAGCCTGCGTGAACGCTTAGATGCTTTTCAGTTATTGAGAGCAGAGCTTGCAGAAGCCGCAACATCTATTAAGCGAAGGCAATCTGTTATCTGGAAAGAAATGTTAGGTTCTTTAAGCTATGCTATGAACTATCCGGCCAAACATCTTTCTGCTGAAGATATGTTAAGGCTCAAAAAAGTGTTGATGCCCCTCATCTCCATTGTAATTGCTTATGTGCCGCAAAGCTCTTGCCGTGAGTTGTTAGCTTTATATGATGCCGGCATACTAAGCCTGGTTGCCGTTGATAAAGACAGTACCATTGAACCTGTAAATGAAGGCGGTGCCATATATCATTTCACAGATGAAGAAGGACACCAGCAAAGCGTACAGTATACTATGTTTATTGATGCTGTAGGTCAGCCGCCATTTATGTTTAAAGACTTTCCTTTTGAAGGCTTAATAAAAGGTGGAACCATAAGTGAGGCTCATCTCCGGTTTAAATCAAATGAAGAAGGAAGTAAAGAACAAGCTTCAGGCAACAAACTTATATCGCAGGATAGCCAGGGCAACTATTACCTGCAGGTGCCGGGCATAAATATCAACGATCATTTCCAGGTGATGGATAAATTTGGCGCTTACAACACACGGATTTATATAATGGCTGTGCCCTATATCGGT
>JANLXV010000663.1:0-4071 GCA_031365305.1 Chitinophagaceae bacterium | reverse complement strand
CCCTCACCAACCTTAGCTTGTTCGATACCAAAGTTTTCAGGTGTGGAAATGTGTTGCTTAAATATATTAATCAATAATGTTGTGTTTTTATTTTCAGGCAAATGGTAGAAATATTTAAAACAAATATTACTGACACTGATAAAGCGCTTGCTTTGATTGATCAGATACATCAGTCGTTCCGCGGATACAAAGCAAATTTTGATTTGCAGGATTGCGATAATATTTTGAGAATCCAGTCATCAGCAGGCTTTATACAATGCAGTGCGCTTATTCATTTTTTGAAAGAACTTGGCTGCATTGCAGAAATAGTACCAGATGAAATACCGGTATTAATAAACAACATGCAAAAAAGATAAGGGCAATATTTAATAAGATCAAACAATTATATAAACGTATTACACATGGAAAAGAACTTGAAAACCATCTATGATTCTATTACAATTAATGCCTCACCACAAAAGGTATGGGAGGTATTATTAGACGATAGCTACACCAAAATTTGGTACGCGATATTTAGTGAAGGAACCTATGCCATAACCGATTGGAAAGTGGGCAGTAAAGCCATTTTTACTGATGCATCTAACAGTGGGCTTATAGGTAAAATCCTAACCAATAAACCAGCAGAAGAGCTTACGATGGAATATGAGGGCGTACTTACAGATGGGAAGGAAGTGTATGATAGTGATGGGGCGGCATCGGTAAAAGGTGGTAAAGAAAAATATTTTCTTTCAGGAGATGATACTGAAACACAGCTTTCGATAGAGTGTGATATGAATGCAGCTATGTATGAATTTATGCGTACAGCCTGGCAGAAAGCACTTCAAAAAATAAAGGCATTAGCAGAATCAGATCAATAGTCATCTTCACTAAATGTTTATTGTTTAAATATTTTTAAACAGTCACTTTAAAACAAAAAATCATGAACCTCTTTGCAAAAATTTTATTATTCATTTTTGGCATCATTGCGCTGCTTTTAGTTATTGCGCTGTTTGTAAAAAAAGAATATCTTATAAAAAGAGAAGTGGTTATAAACAAGCCCACGGCGGAAGTATTTGATTACATAAAACATGTTAAGAACCAGGAAAACTATAATAAGTGGGCCATGATGGACCCCAACATGAAAAGAGATTATAAAGGCACAGATGGTACAGTTGGCTTCGTATCTGCCTGGGATAGCGAGAACAAAAATGTTGGCAAAGGGGAGCAGGAAATTATAAATATCAGTGAAGGAAAAAGAATTGATCTGGCCCTGCGTTTTAAGAAACCCATGGAGAGCAATGGCGAGGCTTATATGGCCACCGCATCAACGGCGCCTGATCAAACTAAGCTTGAATGGGTAATGCAGGGCAAAAGCCCTTATCCTTTTAATTTTATGAATTTATTTATGGATAAAATGTTGGGTAACGACCTGCAGACAAGCCTCAATACATTAAAAAATGTGCTTGAAAAAAAATAATGATTTGCCTTCACCACTTTATTATCTCCTTTTAGATATTTCTATAAGATCAGGTAGAAAAGGCACTAAGAATAATTAGCAGGTCGTTGAAGATCACCTCTCCAAGGTTAAGAGAATATTGTTTGTTTGTCTATAATACAATCGGCCTTTCGGGCTTTGCTTATTTTGATAGCGATTAAAGAAACGAATCCATGTAGTTTAATCGTTATAATACAATTTTATTTTAAACACTGCGTTTATCTTAAAATATTTTATCACGCTTTTAAACTTAACAATTAAACCCAAAACCTAAGAAAAATGATTAAAAACAAATTGGTTGCCACTGCAATCGTATTGGCTGGCTTTGCTTCCGCATCTTATGCCCAGTCTACCGCTACGGCAACAGCTACTGCTACTATTATCACGCCTATCAGTATCACAAAAAACGCTGACATGAGTTTTGGTAATATAGCTGTACAAGCTTCTACAGGTGGTACTGTTGTTTTGGCCCCGGCCGGAACACGCACCAGGACAAGCGGCGTTACCCTGCCGGCAACTACCGGAACAGTAACAGCAGCTTCCTTTACAGTTAATGGAACAGGTACTTACACTTATGCTATTACCTTGCCATCTTCTGCAACGTTAACACGTGCATCCGGTAGTGAAACAATGGTAGCAAATGCTTTTACCAGTAACCCTTCAGCAACAGGCGCTTTAACAGCAGGTACACAGGACATTGCCGTGGGTGCAACTTTAAATGTTGCAGCAGCGCAGGTTCCAGGTGTTTACACTTCCACCGGTTTTGATGTAACAGTTAATTATAATTAATTTTTACGTAACTTATTTAGTAAGAAACACTGCTAATCACGGTGTTTCTTTTTACTTTTTTTTGAATTTACTATTACTACTATTGAGATTGTCCCTAACCGATCTAAATAAATTTTATGCACTTTTTGAAACCTGTTAAAAAAACACTGTTTTTTTATATACTACACTTCAGGCATTCCTTATCAGCCCTTATTATCCTTACTTCTTTTTTTACCAATGCCACGGCGCAGGGTAATTTATTAGTAACGCCTAAAAGAGTGGTGTTTGAAGGTTCAAAAAGATCTGAAGAGTTTAACCTCGCCAATACGGGCAGCGATAGTGCTACTTATGTAATTTCTTTTATACAAATAAGAATGAAGGCCGACGGTTCAGTTGAAACTGTTACAGCGCCGGATTCAGCGCAATATTTTGCAGATAAATATCTCCGCGTTTTTCCAAGACGGGTTACATTGGCGCCAAATGAAGCGCAAACTGTAAAAGTGCAAATCACCAAAACAAATGAATTACTTGCCGGCGAGTACCGCTCGCATTTATATTTCAGAAGTGTGCCTAATCAAAAACCTTTAGGGGAAAAAGAAGTATCAAAAGACTCTTCCATCTCTGTAAAAATGATACCGGTCTTTGGTATCTCCCTGCCTGTTATTATTCGCCAGGGCGAATCAACAGCCAAAGTGAATTTTTCAGAGGCCTCATTTAAAATGGAAAACGATTCAATCCCTTTGCTGAATATGACTTTTGAACGCTCAGGAAATATGTCTTTATATGGTAACGTGCTGGTTAATTATATTACGTCGTCAGGTAAAGCTATTACAGTAGGCAATGTAAATGGGCTGGCGGTTTATACGCCTAACAGCATTAGGAATTTTCGTTTGTTACTGGATAGAAAACACGGCATTGACTATCATACCGGCAAACTCCGGATCACTTATTCAGACGATTCCCCCAAATCAATAAAACTCGCAGAAAAAGAAATGCTTTTAAATTAAAAGCCCCCGTTATTTTCCCTTTGTGTTGTAGTAAATGATTTACATACCTGTAGAAATCTTTGCAATAAAATACTTCCCGGTTCGTTAAATGGTTATTCTGGCCGCCCCTAAACTGCCGGAGTCCAATTTCGCATGAACAAACCTTTGGTTGTATTACCATACAATCGCTTTTACAGCAATGTTTGTAAGGCCCGTATGGCAAACTTTAACCCGCCGCTTGCCTTTTTTAAGCATGTTTTTAATTTCTTCAATATTACAAATGAATATAGTTTATTTAACCGTACCCGCTTAAAAAAATCACCTCGCTTATTTAAGCTTTCATCCGCAATTGTTTTTGCAATACTGCTCATCAATTCAGCCGCTCTTGGGCAGTCAGTTGGTATAAGTAACACGGCTATCACGCCGGATGCCTCATCTATCTTGGAATTAAGAACAACGTCTAAGGGGCTATTGATTCCCCGGATGACACAAGCCCAAAGAGACGCTATAAACAGCGGCACCTTTGCCACCGGGCTAATAGTGTATAATACGGATACGAAGTTTTTTAATTACTACGACGGCACGGCCTGGCAGGTAATATCTTCAGGCAGCGGCTTTGTAAATACTATTACCGGCACTACTGATAAAATCACCATTGGCGGAACAGCTACAAATCCAACGGTAACCATTGCCTCTACTTTTTTAGGCCAAACGTCTATTACTACTTTAGGCACCATAACAACAGGCACCTGGAACGGCACTGCAATAGCAGACGGCAAAATTGCTTCTGCACTTACGGGCAAAACTTACAACGGGTTAGTTTTAACGTCGCTTGCCACAGGC
>JANLXV010000659.1:0-2266 GCA_031365305.1 Chitinophagaceae bacterium | reverse complement strand
CAAACTATTAAAATGTGTAAAAAAAATTCCACGATCGAGATTTATTAAATAATAGCCCCTTATATTTGCGAAATATTAATTTTAACGTTTAAAACTGCATAAAATTTATAAAAAAAATACCTTACATTTTTTATACCAAATTAACTTTTCACAGTTTTAAAAACTTTTCATCAAAAATACAGCATGGGGAAATAACTCTACACAACAATATCACATAATAAAAAATCAGTATTCTACCATGAGATCTATCCTAACTCTTATCCTGGTATTAGTTGTAGGTTATACCAATGCAACAAATTATTACTTTTCTTCAGTATCCGGCGATGATTCCCGAACTGCTTCTCAGGCCAAGTCAAGTAATACCCCATGGAAGTCCATAAATAAATTAAATTCTATTTTTAGTACATTACAACCGGGTGATTCAATTCTCTTTAAAAGAGGTGAATCTTTTTACGGAACAATAACTGTAAAAAAATCTGGCAGTCCTTCGTCACCAATAGTAGTTTCATGTTACGGTTCAGGCAATAAGCCAGTAATTACATCCTTTGTTACATTAACATCCTGGATTTCTAAAGGGGGAGGTATCTACGAGAGTTATAACTCTAGTTTAAGTTCAACTCTCAATTATGTAACAATGAATGATACCCCCGAAGCAATGGGAAGATATCCAAACAGTACAGCAAGCAATAATGGGTATTTAAATTTTGAATCTCATTCAGGAAAAACGTCTATAACTGATAAGCAGTTTTCATCAACTATTAATTGGGCAGGTGCCGAACTTGTTATGCGCTCCAGAAGGTGGGTAATAGATCGTAATACTTTAAAATCTAATTCGGGAACTACAATTACTTATTCTACCACCTCAAGCTATGAGCCCTACAACAATATGGGTTATTTCATTCAGGATCATATTAAGACTTTGGATGTGCTGGGAGAGTGGTATTATAATCCTTCAACTAAAAAAGTAAGTTTCTTTTTTGGAAGTGGATCACCTTCTTCCTATAAAGTACAGGCATCAACTTTAGATTATGTTATTAATTCAGAAGGTTACAGTAATGTAATATTTGATAATTTAAATATTAAAGGTTCAAATTTATATGGTATCTATATAAGATCGGGATCAAATATTACCATACAAAAATGTGATGTAAATAATTCAGGCAGAGATGGCATGAATGTCAGCAGTCATGATTATTTAACAGTTGAGGGTTCAACAATTTCAAATTCGCAATGCAATGGTATTAATTTAAATTATTCAGGTGATCATGCAGCAATAAGAAATAGCAAAATAGTTAATACATCCGTTTTTCCAGGCATGGGCACTAACGGTGATGGAAAAGGAATTGGATTATATACCAATGCAGATTATAATACTATCGAGTACAATGAAATAAAAAATACTGGCTATATCGGGATTTCATTTAAAGGGAATAATGTAACTATTAAAAATAACCTGGTTGATAGCTTTTGTGTTACAAAGGACGATGGCGCAGGTATCTATTCTCATCTTGGGAGTGCACCCGACACTAAAAATAGAAAAATAATTGGCAATATTATTTTAAATGGCGTTGGTGCGGGCTATGGTACCGATAATCCGGCCTATTTTCCTTCAGAGGGTATTTATTTTGATGATGGTACTTCCTATGTTGAATTGAGTGGTAATACGGTTGCAAATTGTGGGAATAACGGTGTATATATACATAATGCTCATGAGTTAATTATTAAAAACAACACTTTTTACAATAGCAACCGCCAGTTTACAGCCATACAAAAGATTGATCACGATTACATTCGAAATAACACTATTACCGGGAATATCTTTTTTAGCAAAGCGGCTACTCAGTTAACTTCCTATTTAAAATCAAGCGCTAACGACATTGGTCAATTTGCCAAAATGGATAGTAACTACTATGCCCGGCCTATAGATGACAGGCTTACAATTTTTAGTAATTATCCAAAATCAAGCAGCAGTACTGTAAGCCAAAATTACCAGTTGGAATCCTGGCAGAATAAGTATAACAAGGATAACGCTTCAAAGCGAAGTGGTAAACAAATTGCGCCATACAGGCTTAACAAAGTAACATCTTCCAACAGGATTGGAAACGGACTTTTTTCAAGTAGTATAGACGGCTTATTAAAAGCATCGTGTACTATTGCCTGGAGCAATGATGGAAAGATGGATGGAGGTTATGTAGTGGTAACGCCCTCTGACCGTTATTCAACAGTGTTTATAAATATCGGATCAGTAACTGCCGGTAAAAAATAC
>JANLXV010000658.1:0-2401 GCA_031365305.1 Chitinophagaceae bacterium | reverse complement strand
GATGGCAGGATGTTTCCTGTTACAGATTCCTCTCAAACAATTATTGACTGCCTGATGAAGGAAATACACAATTATCATATTGACATTAACCTGAATCAAGAAATAAAAAACATCTTTTTCAGGAATGAAAGGTGGGTTTTATCTGATCAACATGGCAATGAAACACAAACTGATTTTGTCTGTATTGCGGCGGGAGGTCATCATAAAATATCTCAATTTGATTGGCTGAAGATTTTACAACACCGGGTTGTAACTCCCCTGCCGTCACTGTTTACATTCAATGTACATCAACATCCCTTGAAACATTTAATGGGTGTTTCGGTAAGTTCAGCCATTTTAAAAATTAAGGGTTCAAACTTTATACAAACAGGGCCTCTTTTAATAACTCACTGGGGCTTTAGTGGTCCGGCAGTTTTAAAACTATCTGCTTATGCAGCTATTGAGCTTCATAAAATGCAATATGATTTTTCCATTGTGATCAATTGGTTGCCGGCCTTTAATGAAACCTTGTTACACGACAAATTGAAAACCATCCGCCAGCAATTGTCTCAACAAAAAATTAAAAACAAAAATATATTTAACCTGCCGCAGAGGCTATGGGAATATTTACTGTTTTCAGCCGGTATTGATATTAAAGAACGATGGGATCAAATACCGCTTAAAGCTATTAACCTGTTTGGAAAAATACTTTGTTCATCTGAATATAAAATACTTGGTAAAACAACTTTTAAAGAAGAGTTTGTGACAGCCGGTGGCATTGCGTTAGAAGAGATAGACCCTGACACGATGCAAAGCAAATTGTGGCCTGGCGTATTTTTTGCCGGGGAGATAATGAATGTTGATGGCATAACCGGTGGCTTTAATTTTCAACATGCGTGGACGAGCGGCTATATTGCGGGTAAGAGTATTGGCCTGAATGCTGAAAAATGCATTGAAACATTGAGTGCATAAAAAATCCCGTTGAGTTACAACGGGATCAAAATTCACTTTTTAAAACTGAGAAAAACCTACTGAAAGATTTTATCTTAACTCAATGACCAATGACTTAATGACAAATAACCTTAGTTAACCATTCTTCTTTTCATTCTCTTCATTGTCATCTAATTTCTTCTTTAGATCAGCAAGAACACCAAGATCACCAAGCGTTGTTTTCTCAACTTTACTCTGCAGGTTCTTAACTGCTTTTTTAGTTGATTCCTGCTCAGCTCTCTTCTCTTTCATCTCAGCATCTTTCTCTTCAGCTTTTTGCTGCTCCCATATCCTGCTATGGCTTAAAACAATTTTCTTGTCGTTACGATCAAACTCAATAACAACAAATTGCTCAATGTCATCCACATTAATCACACGCTCATCTTCACGACGCAAATGTCTCGCAGGCGCAAAGCCTTCAAGGCCGTATGGTAACTGAACAATAGCGCCTTTATCTTCCTTACGAACTACAGTGCCGGGGTGAATGGTTCCTACAGCAAATGTGTCTTCTAAAGAATTCCATGGATCTTCTTCAATTTGTTTGTGACCTAACTGAAGTTTACGGTTTTCTTTATCAATGCTCATGATCATCACATCTATTTCATTGCCAACCTTAGTGTATTCATTAGGGTTGTTAAAACGCTTTAACCAGCTCAGATCGCTGATGTGGATCATGCCACCAATACCCGGAGATAGTTCAACAAAAACACCATAAGGCGTAATATTCTTAACAATGCCTTTATGCTTACTGTGCTCGGGATATTTCTCTTCAATAGTATTCCAAGGATCCTGCGTCATTTGCTTAATAGATAAGCTCATTTTACGATCTTCTTTACTAAGTGTTACCACTTTCGCTTCATGCTCATCGCCAAGTTTAAAGAATTCTTTTGCGTTAATCGGCGTATTTGCCCAGGTGATTTCACTTACGTGAACAAGACCTTCAACGCCAGGGAAAATTTCAAGGAAAGCGCCGTAATCTTCAATATTTACAACTTTACCTTTTACAACTTCACCTTCTTTAATGGTTTCAGGTAAAGTATCCCACGGATGAGGCGTTAATTGTTTCAAACCAAGGCTGATTCTTTTTTTATCATCATCAAAATCAAGCACTACCACATTAAGTTTTTGATCAAGCTTTAATACTTCTGTCGGATGATTAATACGGCCCCAACTGATATCGGTGATATACAATAAACCATCTAAACCGCCAAGGTCAAGGAATGCACCAAAGTCTGTAATGTTCTTGATTGTTCCTTCGAGCACCTGGCCTTTTTCAAGTTTACCCATAATGTCAGCACGTTGTTGCTCAATATCACTTTCAATAAGCGCTTTGTGCGATACAACAGCATTCTTAATGGCTTCATTTATTTTAACCACTTTAAACTCCATCGTTTTACCAACAAACTGATCGTAATCAGTAACGGGCTTAACG
>JANLXV010000609.1:0-4107 GCA_031365305.1 Chitinophagaceae bacterium | reverse complement strand
GGTTACCATGTGGGCGGTTTTGCAACCATCGGGTTAAGTAAAAAATTCGCCCTTCAGCCGGAAGTATTATTTGGTGAGGTGAAAGCCGATACGGCTTCGTCTTTCAGTACTCTTTACAATTTTAAACAGGCAAAAGGTGTTCAGTTGAAGTACCTGAGTATTCCGATATTGCTAAACTATAATGTAAGTAATATACTTGCATTGCAGGCGGGCCCACAGTTTGGTATTTTAATGAACAAGGATAGAAATTTGTTACAGAACGGGGAGCAGGCTTTTAAAAATGGTGACTTTTCCATGTTAGGCGGTGTGCAGGTTAAACTTTCCAAAATCAGGGTTTATGGTCGTTATGCAATTGGTTTGGCAGATTTAAAAAGCATTAAAGATCAAAATGAATGGAAGAGCCAAAGCATACAGCTTGGTGTTGGATTATCATTATAATCACATCCTGACCACTTCCGCCGAGCCATCATTTTTTATTTTTAGTACCGATGATGGTTCCCTGACTGTTAAATCATTTGTGCGGTGTTGAACAATATAGTCAACACCGTTTTTTATTTCATTACTTATATCTTTAAAAAGCGAGGGAGACGGAAAGCCACTGACATTTGCTGATGTTGAAACAATAGCTTTCCCAAATTGTTTGATCAATCTTTTACAAAAATCGTCTTTTACAACCCGTATTGCCAGGCTTCCATCTTCCGCCATTACATTTGGGGCAACGCCTTTGCCGTTTTCGTAAATTATTGTTACAGGTTTTAATGAATAATATTGCTTTGTGATGTTTAAGTCCGGTTTTTGAAATATATATGAATTAACGTCGGATTCTTCAGCAAGTAAAATGATTAACGCTTTGGAATCAGCTCTCTTTTTAAGGTCAAAAATTTTTTGAACAGCGGCAGCATTTGTCGCATCGCAACCTATGCCCCAAATGGTATCTGTAGGATATAAAATCAGTCCACCGCTTTTTAAAACGTCGCAGGCTTTTATAATATCGTGACTATAATCAATCATCATTTAAAGTATTTAATAATTGATCAGTTGTAATGGTATAAGCACATTTAAAGTGCCCTAATGGGCAGACCTTGTAGCCATGAAGCCCACAGGGCCTGCATTGCAAGGCAATTTTTGTTTCAACAATATGGGATGGTGTTGATAGTGGCGTGAACCCGAACTCTGGCACTGTTGAGCAAAAAATAGCTGTTACAGGTGCATTAACCGCAGAGGCAAAATGCAGCGGAGCGCTATCGTTTACATAATTCATTCCGGCATATTTCATCAATTCGGCGGATTGCAAAAAACTAAGTTTACCGGCAAGTACTTCAATGTTTTTATTGGTAGAATGATTTGCTAAGTTGTTGGCTTCCGCTTCATTTTCTTTACCGCCCAGAATATAAATTTTATAAACCAGATCAAGCTGATCCAGCAAGTCTTTCCATTTTTCTAACGGATATTTTTTGGTGAACCATACACTTGATGGTGTTATGGTTATAAATTGCTCTTTTAAATAAGGCGCAATTATTTCATGATCTTTTGCAGATGGATATAGCTTAGGCAGCGAGGCAGCACTGTCGGTGAAATGGTGTATCAATGCATTATTCCTTTCTATCTCATGCCTCGGATTTTTAACATCAATACTATGTTCAACTCTTTTTGAAAAAAACCGGCTTAAGGGATTTTTAATAAAACCAATAGTTTCTTTAGCGCCGGATAGTGTGGTTAGCAAACCGGTTGAAAAAAAACGCTGCAGGTTGATGACCTTATCATATTTCTGTGCCCGTATCTTAGCTATCAAAGCAAACAGGTTTTTATTCTTTTTGGTTTTTTTATCCCAAATAATAACTTCTTTTATAAAAGGGTTGTTAAGCAGCAAAGTTTCATTTCCTTTTCTAACTAAAAAATCAATGGTTGCATTTGGTAAAAAGGCATGGAGTTTTTCAACCAAAGCAGTTGCCAGTACCACATCGCCAATAAAAGCTGTTTGAATAATTAAAATTTTCTCCATACACTTTAGTACATGCTCAAATATTGTTTAACTGCCACTAAACAAACGTCATCTCTCATTTGTAAAAATGGTATTTGTATTTTAGTAATCGTAAATTTTTTTTGTGATCGAAAAAGGCATATCAACCATCATTCCTAATTATAATGGTCGCCATTTGCTTGAGATTATTTTACCGCCCTTAAAAATAGCCTTAAATAACAGTGGAATGGTGCATGAGATAATTGTTGTAGACGATCGTTCCACTGATGACTCTTTACAATTTTTGGAGAACCATGCTGAGATCCGGGTAGTAAAAAATAAGGTTAATAAAGGTTTCCCTTTTTCCATGAATAAAGGTATTTCAGCATCAAAGTTTTCAATGCTGTTTTTTTTAAATAGCGATGTAATTGTTACGCCGGGCTATTTTGAAACGCTGCTGCCTTATTTTGAAAAGCCGGATACATTTGGTGTAATGGGTAGGATAATTGGATGGGACGATGATCACATCCAGGATGGCGGAAAATATCCTTACTTCCAATTGGCAAAAATTAAAACGTCAGGTAATTATATACCTGCTCAACCTGTGCAAGGCGATAAATTATACAGCATGTATTTATCCGGTGCAAACGCTTTGGTGTCAAGGCAAAAGGTAATGGCGCTGCAAGGCTTTGATGAAATTTATTCGCCTTATTATGTTGAAGATTACGACCTAAGCCTTAGAGCCTGGCGCTTAGGGTGGAAGTGTTATTATGATCATTTTGCTGTATGCCGGCACAAAGTATCAGTATCTATTAAATCGGCGGCAAGTAAAAATTATGTAGCAAAAATCTACAACAGGAACAAGATGTTGCTGCACGCCATCCACTTGCATGGCACTGCAAAAGGGTTATGGTATGTTCAGCTTTTTTTTGAAAGTATCTTCAGGGCTGCTACTTTTCAATGGTATTATTTAAAAGCTTTATGGATGTTTAGCAGAAGCAGCGAGGCGATAAAGCGTTCTATAACATCTTTTGAAGGTATTTCATTTAAGCAAGGCACTAATAAAAGCGTTAAAGCAGTAATTAATTTTATTACGGCTTCATTAGCTAAGAAAAATATTACCAGGTTTTAAAATGTTGCCTTTGAATATTTATAAGAGTGCCTGGCATAACTAAACCACGGGAAAATTCTTTTTTTGTACGCAAATACTACCGGTGCGTTTTTTAGTAAAAAGAAAAAGAGTTTATAAGAGAATTTTTTTGCAGGAAATTCCTTGTATAACTCAAGTAATCTTTTGCCAAATTTGTAATACTTTTCAGGGATATGTTTGATGGAAAGCAGAAGCGGCAAATTGTTTTGCATGAACTCGTAAAACAGTATATCAGGTTTTGCGGCACCTGTGGCATTACCTTCATGAACCCTGTGCCAAACTAAAATTTTTTCCACGGCTTTTATCTCTCCTAAACAACAGGCGTTAAGCACCAGCCACCAGTCATAATAACCGGCTTCGGGAAAAGGTAAAGCCACATTCAACAATTCTCTTTTAAGAAGCATGCTATGCCCGGAAATAGGGTTGCGCATAAAAAGTTGCCGGATATCATTTCCGCTGAAAGCCTTCATAAACCTGAAATTTTTTAAGCTCGGCTTGTTGATATTTTCAAAATTGGCTGAAAGGCAGTGGACTAAAACCACATTGTTTTCATTGATTAAAGCGGGTAATAACAGTTCAATTTTGCTGGCTTCCCACACGTCGTCCTGGTCAGCAATAGCAATATAATTTCCATTTGCCAGGCTGCAGGCTTTGCTGAAGTTTTTATTATATCCGAGGTTTGTTATGTTTCGAAATAACCTGATGCGGCTGTCTTTCTGTGCAAACTTCTCAAGCTTTTCATAAGTGCCATCAGTTGATACATCATCCGAAATAATTATTTCAATATTATTATATGTTTGCCGTAGAATTGATTGCAGTTGATCATCAATAAAAAAATTGCCATTGTAAGTACATAGCACTATTGAAACTAAACCACTATTCATAAGCAGTCGAAATTAAACAACCTAAGCCACTAAAACTCATGAGCAAATTGATTTGATGTGCAACTTAAATGTTGAATCAATTTTATTTTTGTCCCTTTGTTGAATGGTTTTTC
>JANLXV010000557.1:0-2348 GCA_031365305.1 Chitinophagaceae bacterium | reverse complement strand
TATAAAAAGTGCCTTCAGCTTTTATATTTTCAATAGCATAAGTTCCTGTGGCATTAAAATCATGGAAAGAATATTCATTTAATCTGCTACTACCTCCATTATCAATACCAACAATTATACATTGCCGGGTATTTTTGACTGAATCTAAAAACTCGTCTATACCCCACTCTCCAAAACCAGATGTTGCATTGTCAAAAAGATTTTGACCATCATGCATATACAGCACCGGGTATTTTTTTGAAGATGTATGATAGCCTTCGGGTAAGTATAACCATACCCGCCTTAACCTGTTAAGCTGTGGCATATTGAAAGCTGTGTCCATTACAAAAACATGCTTTGAGGCAGTAGATTTTTGTTCGGCAATTCCTGATGAAAAATCATCCTGCCAGCCACTGATAGTAACACTGAATGTAGTATCTGAATGAATTGATAGCTGCCGGTTTGCAAGTGCTATACCGGCTGCGTTAGTCTCACCTTTATCCCAACTGCCACGGGTAAACTTATAGTCATAATTACCTTTTTCAAGACATAATTCAATCAAACCTTTCCCCGATCTATTTAATACACAGCTCTGTGCTGATGCAGGATTCCAGCCATTAAAGCTTCCGGCAACATGTACCGAATCGTCAACATGTTTCGGGTTGAGTGCTGATACACTAATTTTTACATTGAATTGTGCACAGGCAGTTATTGACGCAACAGATAATAAAAGCGCAATAAAAAATTTCATAAATAATTATGAAGAAAATTTTTGCAGATAACTTTTTACTGCCTCATGATAGTTACCACTAAGCGGTACAAGTGGCAAACGAAGTATATTTTCTATAAGGCCAAGCTCATATAAAAAGGCTTTAACGCCGGCGGGATTATTTTCAGCGAATAAAAGATCATTACCTTTTAGACATTTATAATGCAATTGCCGGGCCGTTTCAAAATCACCTTTTAATGCAGCCCGCATCATGTTTGAAAAGTCTTTCGGAAAACAATTGGCTGCAACACTTATCACACCATCCATGCCGCAGGCCACTAATGGCATAGCAATATGATCATCGCCACTAACTACCAGGAAATCATCCGGCTTGTTTTGAAGAATGTGCATGCATTGCACCATATTGCCACTGGCTTCTTTAATGCCTGCAATGTTGTTAAGTTCTGCAAGCCTCAGCGTAGTTTCTGCAGTAATATTGCTTGATGTACGCCCGGGCACATTGTACAATATTACAGGCTTTGGCGAAGCCTCTGCAAGCGCTTTGTAATGCTGGTAAATGCCTTCCTGCGAAGGCTTGTTATAATTGGGGCTTGAGCTTAAAACCGCAACTGCTTTGTGCAATGGAAATGTTGTAAGATATTCAATAACTTCTTTGGTATTATTACCGCCAATACCAACAACAACCGGCACACGATCATTAACTGCCTTATAAGTAAAATCAATAATTTGTAATTGTTCTTCGTATGACAGCGTTGGTGTTTCGCCGGTAGTACCAAGCGTAACAACATAGTCCACACCTCCATCTATCCCAAAATTGATCACCTTTTCCAAAGCAGTATAATCAATCGCTGTATTTTTTGCAAATGGTGTTACCAATGCAACCCCGGTGCCTCTAAGCTCTTTTAATAATGACATGTATTTGTTATTGCAGTAATCTCAAAAAAAACTAATTATTCGCCTTCATCCCAAAAACCCATTTTACTGAATTTTTCAATTCTATCTGCCACACGTTTTTCGGGTGCAATTTTTGTTAGTTCCTGTACAACAGGTATAAGATAATTTTTCAGGTTTTCCGCAGCTTCCTCATAATTCCAGTGCGCACCACCATAAGGCTCTTTAATAATGCCTTCTACCAAACCAAAATTCAACATGTCTTCAGCGGTTAGCTTTAATTGCTTTGCTGCAATTTCTTTTTGCGCCCAGCTACGCCATAAAATAGTACTGCAGTTTTCAGGAGAGATTACAGTGTACCAGGTATTTTCCATCATAAACACCCTGTCGCCTACACCAATACCTAAAGCGCCGCCACTTGCCCCTTCGCCGATAATCACACAAATCACCGGCACTTTCAAGCCTATCATTTCATAAATATTTCTTGCAATAGCTTCACCTTGTCCACGCTCTTCTGCCTCAAGACCAGGGAAGGCGCCGGGAGTATCAATAAAAGTGATCACTGGAATGTTGAACTTTTCTGCGAGCTTCATTAACCGCAATGCTTTGCGATAGCCTTCAGGGTTAGCCATGCCGAAATTTCTTATTTGCCGCATCTTGGTATTGGTGCCTTTTTGCTGACCAATCACCATTATGGTTTCACCTTCAAGCTTTGCAAGTCCACCTACCATTGCCTTATCATCTTTTA
>JANLXV010000474.1:0-1833 GCA_031365305.1 Chitinophagaceae bacterium | reverse complement strand
CATCCTGCTCTTCACTTTTTTCCCGATAGCTATCGGGATTTGACTTATCCCCGAAGGAGTGCTTACGGAACCTTTTTAATTCATCAATTAGTTCATTATTTACTTCAGAGAAATTATTCACGAAGTTTAACGGGTTTTGTATTTCATGGGCAATGCCTGCAGTGAGTTCGCCAAGTGAAGCCATCTTTTCGGATTGGATGAGTTGGGACTGGGTGGATTTTAATTCAGACAAAGTACTTTCTACTTTTTCTTTTTGTTGCTTCAACAAAAAATTTGCTTTCTGCTTATTGCGATTATTACGATAAAGTAATAAAGCTATAATGAATAATACTCCAAAGCCGGCTAAGAACAAAAAATGTTTTACCCGGTTTGTATATGCCATTTTTCGCAGTTCATTTTCCCTTAAGCGTTCTTGTTCGTCTGAGATTGTTTTTTGTAAACTTTGTACCTTCTTTCTGCCATAAAGTTCTTCATTTGCAGAATCGTATACCTTACGATAATAAAAAGCCTCCTTAATATCTTTTGGCTCATATAATGCTGATAATAAACCTGCAGCTTCTAATATTCTTTTTTTTACACCAAATGCTTTCGCCTCCGCTAATCCTTGTTTAGCGTAATAAATGGAAGAATCAGCCTGACCTGCTTCTTTAAAAAAACCAGCTATTATAATGTGGGCAATAGCTCCTGTAAGAAGATAATTGTTCTTTTGATTTATCTGAATACTTTTTTGTAAATAATCAAATGCAAGATTTTTGTTACCGAGGTTAAATTGAATATCTCCCATAACCTCAAAAAACAATGCATTGAAATCGTCAGATGATTTTATAGATTTCCATTTAGTATCTGCCCTTCGTGTATATGCGAAAGCAGAATCTAATTGGTGATTTTTATTATAGGCGTAAGCAATGCGCATCAATAAATATGTCTGCCTTTCATTATCATGCCTGGCAATCTGTATTTCCAATGCTCTCTGGAAATTTTTTATTGCTTTTGGAAATTCATCCAGATCAAAATATATAAGTCCTATGTTAGAATAGCATTGTGCAATTTCAAAGCTGTCTTGCTCATTTTCTGCAATTTTTAAAGCGCTATACATTAACTCCAACCCTTTTGGTATTTCACCGGCACGCCTGTATGCTCCTCCTAATTGATATAATGCTTCTATTTTACCTTTTGTAAATTGGATATGCTCTGCCAAAATCAGGGCTTGTTGTATATACTTTAAACCTGAATCAAGATTTGAGAGGTCATACTCATGAAACAATTGAAACATAAGCTGCACCTTGCTGGTGTCTTCCCTGGCGGTACTCAACTGATCTTGCAAACTATCAATTCTATTGGCAATTTGAGTATTAGCAACACTATGAATGAAAACGGCAATAAAGGCAATTATCAATTTTATTTTCATTGATCCGTTCATATACTCTATTGAATGTTAAACTCCGCTTCGCCGCCTGTTTTCTTTCTATTCTTATTCTCCGGATTTGTTTTTGTAAGTCTTATCATGTCTGAACAATGATTTATAAGACCTCTGTGATTAAACCTGACTGTAAAAATTATTTTTCATGAAAATCTTATACATCAAATAAATCATAATTCAGACAACAGGCAATGCAATTATAAACCACGCACCCCCTCCTTCGTTAGATTCTACTTTCAATTCACCACTATGTGCTTTGATAATATCATAACTCAATGACAAACCCAATCCGGTGCCTTGCCCGGTGGGTTTTGTTGTAAAGAATGGCTGAAATATTTTAACAATGATTTTTTGCGGAATGCCGTTGCCATTATCTTTTACAGAGATTATAACCTCACCCCTGCCCTCTCCAC
>JANLXV010000535.1:0-2439 GCA_031365305.1 Chitinophagaceae bacterium | reverse complement strand
AGTTAGGCTAAGAACCAGAGCAAGCAGGAGCGATAATAATTTTCCAGGATGCTTTCTTCTGCAGCTTTTTTGCAGGCGCATCACTTCACAGGACTTAACAGGGTATTTATCATAAATAGGGTTCGGCATTTCTCTACCAGGTGATTAACAGTTAAAATGTTCGATTTTATTTCGCCTCACCAAACATATCAAAATATCCCGGGATAAATTTTTAATTGCATCACTGCGGAATTACCGGCTGCACTTTTCTGTATGCTACTATTAAAACCGGCTGTTGTTGTTAACGCTACTTTGTTAAACGCTGGTTTAAACGTTGTGTGTGCTTTACCTTTGCACGATGAGTGATCAGAAAAAAAACATTCGCACACTAAACCTGGAGGAACTTCAAACTTATTTTGAAACGATTGGCGAAAAGAAGTTCAGGGTAAAACAGGTGTGGGAATGGCTGTGGCAAAAAAAGGCCACCAGCTTTGAGGATATGACTAATTTAAGTAAAGAGTTAAGGCAAACACTTTCCAATACTTTTTCTCTGCCGGCTGTTAGCATTGACCATTCTCAATACAGCAGCGATGGCACTATAAAATCAAGATTCAAAACATTTGACGGCCACTTTACTGAAGGCGTTTTGATACCGACTGATAACAGGCAAACGGCTTGTGTATCTTCTCAATTGGGTTGTAGCCTGAGTTGCAAGTTTTGTGCTACGGGTTATATGCCTAAGAAACGCAATCTCAATTTCGATGAAATTTATGATGAAGTGGTGCTGCTGAATACACTTGCCGAAAAATCTTATGGTAAAAAGATCAGCAACATTGTTTTTATGGGCATGGGCGAGCCTTTGCTGAATTATAAAAATGTTTTAAAAGCTATTGAGCGCATTACGGCCAACGATGGACTTGGCATGAGTGCCAGGCGTATAACCGTTTCTACTGCCGGCGTAGCAAAGATGATCAGGCAATTGGGCGATGACCAGGTAAAGTTTAACCTGGCCCTTTCACTCCATGCGGCAAGTGATGAAAAACGCAATAAAATAATGCCTATAAATGAGAGCAATAATATTGCGGCACTTGTCCAGGCCCTGAATTACTTCTATGAGAAAACCGGTAACGATATCACCTTTGAATACATTTTATTTGATGGAATTAATGATACGATGAAAGATGCCGATGATCTTATTAAAATTTACAAACAGGTACCCGTTCATCTTGTAAATATTATTGAATACAACCCCATACAGGAAGCCGACTTTTCAAAGCCCGACAAAACTGCAACGCAGAAATTTATGGACTATCTCGCCAATCATCGCGTTAACGTAAGGTTACGCATAAGCCGTGGAAAAGATATTGACGCAGCCTGCGGACAATTAGCTAATAAGGATACACAGGCAGAGCTATCCGTAGCACAGGATTATCCCCTTTAACAAAAGATTTGTCGCAAAACTTTAAACCCGGTGAACATGGTTAAGTCTATTGCTATATAAATCTTAAAAATGAAAAAACTAATTATCGCTCTGTTCCTTTTATCTGCAATAACACTTACTACAACTGCACAGGTTAAAAGAGACCATTCAGAAAATGCAAAGGCACACAGCAATGCCGGGCATAAACACATGAAACATGATTTTGCTGAAAAGCTGAATCTAACCTCTGCGCAGCAAACCCAAATGAAGGCCATCAATGAAGACTTCAAAACAAAAATGCAAAGCCTTAAAGGTTCATCTGCAACCGATCCTGGCTTTGATACAAACAAGAAAGCTTTGATCGCTGAAAGAAAACAAAAAATAGAAGCTTTACTTACCACCGAGCAGAAAGCTCAAATGGCCGGGATGAAAAAAGATTACAAAGAACAGAAAGGTGGACATAAGAATGGACACAGGGCACAGGAAATGAAAGTTAACCTTGGTTTAACTGATGACCAGGTGGCTAAAATGAAAGCGCAACAAAACATTTTTAAATCTAAAGAAGACGCCATTAAAAATAATACGTCGCTTACACAGCAACAAAAAGTTGATCAGTTGAAAACTTTGAGATCGCAAAAGAAAGAGAGCTTTAAAAGTTTCCTTACCCCGGAACAATCAAAAAAACTGGATGCTATGCATCAACACCGTAATAGGTCTATGAAAACTTCATGATTAGTATTGGTTATAGTTAGAAAGCGAATCAGCGATGGTTCGCTTTTTTTTGTTGCATACGGAAGTAAAAAGTAAAAATTTACGGAGTGCTTTAATGGCTTTCATAAAAATAGTGCGAACCTTCCCGTCCTTTTTAATTTTTCCTTTTTAATTTTTCCTTTACCAGCTTGCAGCACAGGTTCGTATCTTCGCCGCCTTCACTGTTGTAAAATAGTAATATCATGAGCAATGCACCTTTCAAGAAATTTATTACGCCCAAAAAAAATAATGCGGCGATAAAAGAAAAATTCAAACAGGAAAAAAAACCA
>JANLXV010000513.1:0-17649 GCA_031365305.1 Chitinophagaceae bacterium | reverse complement strand
GCATGGTGATTATCCCTACGGAATTACTTACCGATAATGGCAAAAAATTAAAAAGTATCCTAAATGAATTGATTGCATTTAATGATCTCGAACAAGACTTTATAGACTGGTTCAAATCGCATCATTTTTGCAACTCTCTTGTTGATTGTATAGTTCCCGGCAAGCCTGCTAATGAAGTATATCAGCAAATGCAAAGTGACATAGGCTTTACAGACAAATTGCTAACCGTAAGCGAGCCTTACCGCTTGTGGGCTATTGAAGGTGATGAGAACGTGGCTTCAGTTTTATCATTTGCACAGGCTGATCAAAGGGTAATTATCACGCCGGATATTGAAAAGTACAAAGAGCTTAAGCTGCGTTTGTTAAATGGCACTCATACGCTGAGTTGCGGCCTGGCATGCTTGTCAGGCATCGCAACCGTAAAAGAAGGTATGGCAGATAAAGCCCTGTCTGCCTATATTTCAAACCTGATGCTGCATGAAATTGCACCTGCTATTCCTTACCGGCTTAACATAAATGAAGCGGCAGAATTTGGTTTGCAGGTACTGGACCGTTTCCGCAATCCGTACCTGCAGCATCAATGGTTAAGTATTACCATGCAGTATACCTCAAAGCTTGCCATGCGTACTATACCTGTATTGTTACGTTATTATGAAATGCATAAAAGTGCGCCACCATATTTTTCGCTTGGCTTTGCCGCATACTTATTATTTATGAAAGCGGTACGGAAAGATGGCGATAAATATTATGGAGAAAGCAATGGGCAATCTTATCTGGTTAACGATGACCAGGCACCTTATTATTTTTCTTTATGGCAAAAATATTCCCCGGAAGATATTGTGTCCATCGTTTTAAAAAACACGGCCTTCTGGCAAACCAATCTTCAGCAATTAGAGGGGTTTGAAGCAAGTGTAAAGGAGAAGCTTAGCTCTTTAATAAGTAAAGGCGTAACACAAACTTTAAATGCTGTTATTGCTAATTAACTTCTGAAATTTGCAGGAGGGTAATTGTAAAAACTATTTCAAAATGAATCACCAGGTATTAAAAGTTCATCCCTCTGACAATGTTTTAGTGGCCTTACAGGATCTTAAAAAAAACCAACGTGTAAATTATAACGGCGATGACTTTTTATTGCAGGATGATGTGCAGGCCAAACATAAATTTGTTACTGCTGATCTTGTGAAAGATGATCAGATCATCATGTATGGTGTGCTGGTTGGTAAGGCGCAAAATGATATTCCAAAAGGTGGGCTGATCACTACACAAAATGTAAAACATGCTGCCAGTAACTTTACTGTTGCAGAGCGGCATACGGATTGGCTTAAGCCTGATGTTACTGCATTTGAACAACGCACATTCAATGGCTATCACCGTAGCGATGGCAGTGTGGGTACGTCAAATTATTGGGTGGTGATCCCCATGGTGTTTTGCGAAAACCGTAATCTGGATGTGTTGAAACAAGCGCTGGTAAATGACTTAGGTTATGGTGCTCCCAATGCTTATCAGCTTAAAACCAGCCGGCTGATAGAGATGTATAAAGCCGGTAATACTGCCGAAGATATTTTACAAAGCGATCTTGCAACAGAATATGAGAAGCCTGAAGCTCAACGGCTATTTCCTAATGTTACAGGTATAAAATTTCTTACACACGCCGGCGGTTGTGGCGGTACTCGGCAGGATGCGCAAGCTTTATGCGGATTACTTGCGGGATACATCACTCACCCAAATGTTGCAGGTGCCACAGTACTCAGCCTGGGCTGTCAAAATGCGCAGGTTAGTATATTGCAGGAAGAAATTATTAAACGAATACCCGCTTTTGATAAGCCGTTGTATATTTTAGAACAACAGTCTTTAGGCAAAGAATCGGTGCTGTTATCTGAGGCTATTAAAAAAACGTTTGCGGGCCTTATGCTTGCCAATACTATTGAGCGAAAACCCGCACCATTAAGTAAACTGTGCATTGGTTTGGAGTGCGGCGGCTCTGATGGTTTTTCAGGCATCTCTGCAAACCCCGCCATTGGATACACTTCTGATATGCTGGCAGCTTTAGGTGGCGCTGTTATTCTTTCGGAGTTTCCAGAGTTGTGTGGTGTGGAACAAAATTTAAGTGATCGTTGTGTGGATGTTGACAATGCTGAACGCTTCTCTTACCTGATGAAAACCTACAACGATCGGGCTAAAGCGGTAGGCTCTGGTTTTGATATGAATCCTTCTCCCGGCAATATAAAAGACGGGCTTATAACCGATGCAATAAAATCTGCCGGTGCTGCAAAAAAAGGCGGCACATCGCCTGTGGTAGCTATTTTAGATTATCCTGAAAAGGTAAGTAAAGGCGGCCTTAATTTATTATGTACCCCGGGTAATGATGTAGAGTCCACCACGGCTGAAGTAGCCGCCGGCGCCAACATTGTGCTCTTCACTACCGGGCTTGGCACACCCACGGGCAACCCTGTAGCTCCTGTTGTAAAAATTTCCAGCAACAGCACTCTGGCAAAAAAGATGAGCGACATTATTGACATTGATACAGGAGGAATTATTGAGGGCAACGAAACTATTCAGCAAGCCGGTGAAAGAATTCTGGACTATGTCATCAGCGTAGCAAGTGGTGAAACGGAAGTGGCTGCTGTGCGCCATGGCCAGGATGATTTTATCCCATGGAAAAGAGGCGTGAGTTTATAACAGCATCGTTACCATTTCTAATAATCATGATTTTGCTTTCGGAAATTTTCCTTTGGTATACCCGTTTTTTCTTTAAACAATCTTGAGAAATAAAAAGAAGATTCGAACTGTAAATCATAAGCAATTTCTTTTATAGATTTTGAATGATCAGATAAAAGCATTTTGCTTTTTCAATTTTAAGCTGGATAAGATATTGCCCTGGCGCCAGCCCGACTCCTTGTTTAAAAGGTAATTTAAATCACAAAGGGATGGTATATTCTGAGGGGCTAGTAATCCCGCATTTGCTATAATTACAATATTGTGGAAGTTATATCTGGCCTAAACTTTTCAATGACAGGAAGTATGATTTGTCTTTCAAATTTGTAGCCTTCACACATCTCAAAGGCAAGCGGATAGCCCTGGTCGCTTACCAATAAGCCCCGCAAGATCTGTAGATGCTGATTTTCCATCTTAATAATTACAATGTAGTGTTTGCACGGCTTCCAGAGAATTGATTGATTGGCTTAACCTCAAAGTGCGGAAGACAGGAAATATCAGACAACGTAAGGTTTGGATATTAATGGCACTCTTTCTATATAATGAAAATTCCACCGGTTTTACGGCAAACAAGGGCTAATATATTTTAAGATTTCGTTTCCTTTTCATCTGAAGGTTTTTTGCATCTTCAGCAAGTGTTGCAGCAACTTAAGGCGTTTTGCTGAGGTAAGCTGGTTCCTCAGCAATTTGCTTTGGCGATAATACAAGGTTTACATAATGGGCCTCGCCAGCGCTGCCGGACATTGCATCAAATTTTGCTGAATCGTTCTGGTCGAATATTATTTAGCCACAGCGTGTTCTTGCAGGATTTTTTAATTATTCTTAATGAAATAACTTAATGCTATTGGTATTGTTGATTTATTTTTCGTTCTTGTGACTTGATACCGTCTCTCCAAAACCAGGTTTCCCTGTTACCGCAACCCCCCGAATCCCTTTGATAATTTATTAAGATGTTGCCCTGTTGCTTTAGGTAAATATCTACGTAGTAATTTATCTCTGAAAGCTGTTAGTAAATTCAATTGAAGGACAAATGCAAATCGTTATTGCAAATTTGGTTTAAATAAATTATAAAATTATTCTTAAAAACAGTTGATGTAAATTATTTGTGCTTTTGATTAACTTTTATCACTGAAAATTTATTTTATGAAAAATTTTAAAATCACAACTCTTCTCGTGCTGATTATATCTGCACTGCTGGTGCTTGCTTTATGGAACGGCTGCACCCCACGTATACCTAAAGATCCGAACGACCCCGGCGGCGGAAAAACAGATACGTCTGGCCTTAAAAAAGCGTCTGTTCAACCCAAGGAAGTAAAAGGTGGAAACTACCCTGCGGTAAAGCCTGACCTTAAGCGCCCTTTTAATGAAGTTGATACACCCTATATTGTTCCTACGGGGCCAAAGAAAGGAAAAATGGAACCGGGCAATCCAGCTAATAAAATAAAAGAACTTAAACCTGATGATTCAGCCGGTGGTGGAAATTCGCAGGCACCGTTACACTTTAGAGCTTATGACGAAATTGAAGATGCAACGCCAATCGCTCACACAATAAATCCTGAACCAAGCGTGGCCGAGAATGGTCAAACCATTATGACAACAGGCAACCTCTGGATGTCGCTTTCTGAGAATGGGGGCAGTACTTTCATAAGCGTGAATCCAACTACGATCTTTCCCGAAGACTATGGCGGATTTTGCTGCGACCAGGTGCTGCAATATATTCCTCAATTCGATTTATTTGTGTGGCTTCTTCAGTACAGATCCAATGCCGGCGTAAATGCTATACGCATTGCAGTTCAAAATACTGCGGAGGTGCGAAATAGCAATGGCACTGCGTGGACGTATTGGGATTTTACCAATACGGCTTTGGCTGCAGCCGGAGCGCTGGACTATAATGATATGAGCTTTGGCAATACCTTTCTTTATTGGACCAGCAGCATAGGCGGCGGAGCAAACCGTTATGTTATCCGGGTCCCTTTAAGAGAGCTGCAGGCAAGGGGTACAGTTAACTATCAGTTTACCGGCAGTACAACTGCATTCTGGTCACACGTTTCGCAAAATGGTAACAATGGAGTGTATTGGGCAGGCCATAAAAATAACAGCACCATGACAGTTTACAATATGATGGATGGCGATGGCTTTTACAGCTGGCGGGACGTATCTGTCAACTCCTGGCCAAATAGTCCTATAAGCTCTATCGCTGCTAACGGCAATGATTGGTTAGCAGACGCCTCCTGGAAGACTTATGTACGGGCAGCAGCTATTCGTGGTAAGAGTGTTTATTTTGCCTGGAATGCCTCAAGTAGCGGCAATTTTCCTCAGCCGCATGTACAGATTGCGCAGATTAATACCAGTACTTTTTTATTGGAAAATCAAATGCAGATATGGAACCCGGATTTCGCTTTTGCCTATCCATATTTTGAAACGAACCGGGAAGGAGAGTTAGGAATGATTGTGGCTTTTGGAGGCGGGCCATTTAACGCCAGCAGTGGTGTAGGTGTATGGGGCGACTTCGTAGTGTACTATCCACGGCTAAGTAGCCTAAGCCAGACAAATTATGGTCACTATCATACGGCCCGCAGGTCAGGTTCAGATCAGATGCAATGGGTTGGCGCAGGCTATACACATGAGGCTGACGGTTCAATACTGCCTTATTACGTCAGATTTAGCAGGTAGTAAAAAATGAATCATTAAGGAGTGCCATCTTAACTTTAAAATGCCGCATGTACACAAAGATGAGTGACATTGATACAGGAGGAATTATTGAAGGCAAAGAAACCATTCAGCAAGCCGGTGAAAGAATTCTTGAGTACGTCATCAGTGTGGCAAGCGGGGAAGTTGAAGTGGCTGCTGTGCGCCATGGCCAGGATGATTTTATCCCATGGAAAAGAGGCGTAAGTTTATAACAGCATCGTTACCATTTCTAATAATCATGATTTTGCTTTCGGAAATTTTCAGGTGTTATACCCGTTTTTTCTTTAAACAATCTTGAGAAATAAAAAGAAGATTCGAACTGTAAATCATAAGCAATTTCTTTTATAGATTTTGAATGATCAGATAAAAGCATTTTTGCTTTCTCAATTTTAAGCTGAATGAGATATTGCCCTGGCGCCAGCCCGACTCCTTGTATAAACTCGTAATTTACATCACACAGGGATAGTATATTCTGAGGGATTAGTAATCCGGCATTTGCTATGATTACGATATTGTAGAAATTATATTGTTTTACCACATGGAACTATTTCACCAAAGACTCCCCATTGATTTCTTCCGGGCTGTTAGGGCCTGTTAAAATCATGAAGGAGAGCCAATAATTTAAAGTTTATAACTATGAAGTATGTATAGAGTATTAATAATAATTGGTTGTTGTATATGCACAATTTCAGTGCTTGCGCAGAGCGAAAATAAATTGTGGTATAAGAAACCTGCAGCATTATGGACGGAAGCCTTACCCATTGGCAACGGCAGGTTAGGTGGGATGGTTTTTGGTGGTGTTAATGATGAGTTGATACAACTTAATGATGCCACGCTGTGGTCTGGTGGTCCGGTAAAACATCATATAAATCCAGCTTCGGCAAGCAACCTGCCCAAAGCAAGAGCAGCCGTCTTTGCTAACAATTTCGATTCTGCTATTTATTATACCAAACAAATGCAGGGCATGTTTTCTCAAAGCTATTTGCCTTTGGGTGATTTGCTTTTACACCAGGTTTTTGATGGCGAGACGGTTTCAACATCTTACAACCGCGATCTTAATATTGAAGATGCTGTTGCAACTACAACTTTTACAGTAAATGGTATTGCTTATAAAAGAGAACTATTTGTATCAGCGCCGGCACAGGTAATGGTGATAAGGCTTTCAGCCGATAAACCCGGCCAGCTTACATTGGATATTAACTTTAAAAGCCAGCTTCATTATACCACACAAACTTTAGGTAGTAACACCTTTTTATTAAAAGGCAAAGCGCCGGTAAATGTTGAGCCGAGTTATTATAATCCGCAGAGAGAGCTTGTTGTGTATACTGACACTTCAGCTTGCAATGGCATGCGGTTCCAGTTGCTGGCAAAGGCCATAAATAAAGAAGGGGCCGTAACAACGGATACCAGTGGCCTTCATATAAAAGGTTCAACCGAAGTGTTACTTATTTTATCTGCTGCCACAAGCTTCAATGGATTTGATAAATGCCCTGACAGGCAAGGCAAAGATGAGCATGCCATCGCATTGCAGCATTTGCATGCAGCCGTAAAAAAATCGTATGGTCAATTATTAAAAGATCATCTTGCAGATTATCATCAATTATATAACAGGGTTTCCCTAACGCTAAATGATTTTAAAAACAGCAGTCCCCAATTACCAACAGATGAAAGGTTAGCGGCATATACAAAACAAAGCAATGATGTTGGCCTGGAAGTGTTGTATTTTAATTATGGCCGTTATTTGTTGATCTCTTCTTCAAGAACACCAAACGTGCCTGCAAACCTGCAGGGGATTTGGAACAAAGAACTCAGGCCGCCATGGAGTGCTAATTATACAACAAACATCAATGTTCAGATGAACTACTGGCCGGTAGAAGTCTGTAATTTATCTGAGTTGCATCAGCCGCTTATAGGCCTTATCAATAATCTTTATGTAACAGGTAAAAGCACAGCAAGAGAATTTTATAATGCCGGCGGCTGGGTGGTGCATCACAATTCAGATATATGGGCGCTCTCAAATCCTGTAGGGGATATTGGCAATGGAGACCCGAAGTGGGCCAACTGGAGCATGGGCGCAGACTGGTTATGCAGACATCTTTGGGAGCATTATTTATACACCGGCGATAAAGCGTTTTTAAAGAAAGCTTACCCCCTAATGAAGGGAGCTGCCGTATTTACTTTGCAATGGCTGGTGCCAGACAGCAGCGGTCACCTGGTTACAGCGCCATCGGTATCACCTGAAAATGCTTTTTATTATGCTGATAAAAAAGAAGCCGATATTTCTTATGCTTCAACCATGGACATGAGCATTATCCGTGATTTTTTTACCGGCTTTATCAAAGCAGGTAAGCTGTTAAATATTGATTCGTCTTTCAGGGATTCAGTACTTGCTGCGCAGCAAAAATTATATCCTTTTCAAATTGGAAAGAAAGGCAACCTGCAGGAGTGGGTTAAAGATTATGAAGACGTAGAGCCGCACCACAGGCATGTTTCGCACTTGTATGGCTTATATCCTGGTAGCCAGATTTCTCCGATCACAACGCCGGAGCTTGCAGCCGCTGCAAAAAAAACCCTTGAGTTGCGTGGTGATGATGGCACAGGCTGGAGCCTTGCCTGGAAGGTAAATTTTTGGGCAAGATTATTAGACGGAGACCATGCTTATAAGCTCTATAAAGATCTGCTAAGATTAACAAGGGAAGATTCAACAAATTATAAAGAAGGCGGCGGCGCTTATCCCAACTTATTCGATGCGCATCCGCCCTTTCAGATTGACGGAAACTTTGGTGGCACCGCAGGTGTTGCGGAAATGTTATTACAAAGCCATAATAACGAGATTTATTTGTTACCTGCCCTGCCAGGCGTGTGGAAATCTGGCACTGTAAAGGGTTTGCGGGCCCGTGGTAGTTTTGAAGTGGCTATTAACTGGGAGGAGAATAAAATAAAATCAACAACTATACTTTCCTTATTGGGTAACGATTGTGTGGTACGGACAAACCATCCCGTTCATTTAAAAGACAGCGACGTTCATTCAAAAAAAACAGAATTTGGGTATGTGGTATCCATACAAACAAAAGCAGGGAAAATGTATGAGTTGATTAGTGATGATCAATGATGGGCGTTAAATAAGCCGGCTGTTTAAAAACATGCAAGCGTATTATCTGTGAACTGATGCTCGTTTCCAAATCAGACCTGTTGCCTTATGTGCCTTTTTCCATTGATGCTGTAACACAGGATGCCAGGGACATCAACCCCGGGTTAGAAGTAATTACTATCTCAAGTTTAAATGGTGAAGGGCTTGATGAATGGTGTAATTGGCTGAAAAGAAAAGGAAAGGAGAAGAAAAATGTAGTGGTGGCTTAGAAAAGCATTAAGCCTTTTAACATCAACGTTGCATAGCATTATGTCCTTTGCGTATTTGGTAAACTGTGCAGTTTTAACTGATTTAGAAAATTTCAGTTTAAAAGCCAATTTTAATTCCCCAAAATTTAGCAATTCCGTTTAAACAATTAATCGGTTAATGAAAAGAGATTTTTGTAATTTGGATGCTCTACCATAATTGTGGTAACTGAAATAGCTAACGATGTTTGCACACGAAGAGAATATTTGGGATTGCATGCTCAAAGGCGATAAGGCGGCTTTTCTTCAAATATATAATACCTACTATGCAGCGCTATTTAAATATGGTTTTGCTTTAAGCGCCGACAAAGAATTAACTAAAGACACTATCCAGGAATTGTTCCTGGAAATCTGGCACACCAGATCATCAATTACCGGTGGAATATTAAATGTAAAAGCCTATTTGTTTACCTGGTTAAGAAGAAAGATTAGCCGGACAATAGCTTTAAAGACAAGGGAAAAATTATCAGAACTTAATGATAATATTTCATTGCACTACGAAGCATCTTATGAAGAGTTACTTATTGCCCTGCAGGTTGATAAAGCCAGGAAAGAAAAATTGACAAGAGCACTTCAAAAGCTTACAAAAAAACAAAAGGAAATTATAAGGCTTAAATATTTTGAGAATCTCACTTATGAAGCTATTGCGGCGAAAACCTCTTTAAGTACCCGGACCGTTTATAATACCATCTATGAAGCCTTGCGCCATTTGAGAGAAAGAGCCGGGCAACTTGTTTAGATTTTTTAAAATCATCAAAAAAAATATTTATAAAAAACCCGGTAAAAAACCGGCGTTACGTGCACTATAGTAATGCAAGCTATATTTTGACAATTTTATTGTAACGATTGCTCATGACAAATAAACATCGTATTAATTACGAAGTTGAAGACTTTCTATCTGATGAGTCTTTTACAAATTACCACTTTCAGGTTAACACGGTTGATGAGCAAAACTGGAAGCAATGGATTGTTGCGCATCCCGAAAAAAGAAAGGTGATCAACGAGGCAAGAGAATTGCTCAGGAGCTTATCACTCTCCCTGCCTGATAATGAGTACCAGCTTGAATTAGATAAGATCACTGCCGCCATTAACCTGCCGGCAGAGTCATCTACGGTGAAAATGCTTAATTGGAGTGAACAATCTAAACCTAAAAGAAAAAGACATCGGCACCTGGGTTTTTCAATTCCCGTGCTCCTGGCTTTTATTGTTACCGGATATATTTTTGTTCATAAATCTTACGGGTATTATGCTGTAATTGAAACTGTTAATAAGCAGGCCGGGCCTTTGGTTGTTACGTTAAGCGATAGCACAACAGTAACGCTTGCGCCAAATAGCACATTAAAATATCCCTTACATTTTAAAACCACTAACCGCAATGTTTACCTCACAGGCGAAGCGCAGTTTCATGTAAAAAGAAATGAAAAATCACCTTTTAAAGTATTTTCTGAAAATATTGTAGCAACAGTTTTAGGAACAATGTTCACTTTCAAAAAGTCAGGTGATTCAACCCTGGTTGAATTAATCAACGGTAAGTTAAATGTTGAATTAAACAACAGGGCTGCAAATAAAATGCTTATAACATTGGCGCCGGCAGATAAAGCCATCTATGTAAAACATGATGAGCAGTTATATAAGCAACCTTTCACAAGGCCTGTGAATTTGTATTTCCACCAAAATAATTTTAATGAAATAGCCCTGCAGATAAAAAATGCTTTTGGCATTACTGTTATCAATAAGAGTAATAAAAAGCTTTGGCGGTTTACAGGTGATTTTAAAAACACTTCAACCAAAGAAGTTATTGAAAATATTTGCCTGGTAAAAGGCCTTTCAACGGAATATAAGGGCGACACAATATTTATTAAATGACTAAAGATTTTAAAATAACGGTTATGCGTATACCAGAATTAATCATCACCTCTTTTAAAACAGTCTTGCTTGCGTTTATTATTTCCGTGAATCTTCAGCCTGCAAGTGCTGCCCCAAAAACTGCGACCAGTTACGATGATATTTACATTACTATCCCTTTAAATAATGCGAGGATCAAACAATTATTTGACCTGATAGAAAAACAAACCTCCTTTTCATTTGCTTACGATGAAACTGATGTGAATCTTTCTAAAGAAGTAAAGCTTGCCACCGGCCAGCAACTTTTAAAAAGCGTTTTAAATTCTGTTACAAAACAAACAGGGCTCAGGTTTACAGAAAAAGCCAATCGTATACTGGTAAAGCCACCTGATGAAAGGCATGTATTCAACACCGGTGAAATTCTTAAGGCAAATGCTATTGTTACCGGTGTGGTAAGAGATGCGGACGGGCTCCCGTTACGAAATGTAACCGTAACCATTAGGGGCACTTCAAATGGTGTTCAAACAGATGCTAACGGAAGATTTTCAATTAACGCCCCTGACAATGCTGTTTTGGTTTTTACAATCATTGGTTATCAACAACAGGAGATCAGCGTATCAGGCCAGCAAACTTTAGCCATAAGCATGCAGGTGCTAAATAAAGATTTAAGTGAAGTAGTAGTAGTTGGTTACCAGCCGCAAAGGCGTGCAGACCTTGCCGGTGCTGTATCTATGGTAAACGTTGCCGGAGTTTCCAAATTACCTGTTGGTACTTTAGACCAGGCATTACAAGGCAAGGCATCCGGCGTACGCATCACTCAAAACACAGGGCAGCCAGGCGAAGGCGTGGCTGTAAGAATAAGAGGCATAGGTACTATTAATGATAACAATCCCTTGTTTATTATTGATGGCATACCTACAAAAGACGGTATCAATTTTCTCTCCACATCGGATATTGAATCAATAGTAGTACTGAAAGATGCTTCCTCAGCCGCCATTTATGGCGCCCGTGCGGCCAATGGCGTTGTGGTTGTTACAACCAAAAGTGGTAAAAGAGGAAAAGCCCAATTCAATTACTCTGGTTATCATGGTGTGCAAACTCATGGCTCCTTGCCAGGAATGACCAATACCGCCGAGTATGTTGAACTATATAATGAGGCGGTTGATAACGACAACCTCGACATCACTAACGCTTCATTAAAAAGAAAGCCAATTCCATCAACGCTGGAAATAGCCAACACTGATTGGCTGAAAGCGATTTTTCAACATGGAAAAATCATGAGTCATCAGCTATCAGTAAATGGCGGCAATGATAAAACCCGGTATTATGTTTCAGGAAATTATTTCAGGCAGGATGGCATCATTCTTAACTCCTGGTTCGAGCGGTATTCATTGCTCTCTAAATTGAATATAGAATTAACTGACAGGTTAAGCCTGGCTAACAACATCAACATTTCATACACCAAAAAAAATATAATCGGCAGCTCCGGTGATGGTTATGGCGGTAATGGCGGCAGTGTGATTCGTTATGCATTATTCAGAACACCACCAATACCAATTTACGATGGTGATGGCAATTTTTCTGACCTTCCTGCTTATCCTAATTTTTTTGGTGATGGCTACAACCCTGTTGCTTTAGCAGAAAAAGCGGATAACAAAGAATCGCAATACAGGGTGTTCTCTAATTTGTATGCTGAATATAAATTGACTAAAAATATCCGGCTTAAAAGTGATGTAGGTTTAGATGCAATCATCACCGACAGAAAACGCTTTGATGAAAATTACGGTACCAACCTGAGAGTAAATAGCCCGAGCAGGCTTACTTCCAGCGCCGCTAATAATTTTAATTTCATTTGGAATAACACCATTCGGTATAATAAAATTTTTAATAATGTACATAATCTAAGTGCGGTTGGCGGCACTGAAGCTATCAGTAATAAAAATACAATACAAGGCGGTTCTGATAGTAAGTTTCCCGAACAAATTCCCAATCTCAGGTACCTTGGCCTTGGTTTAAATCTTTCCAAGAATGTTTTTGGGGGGCAGCAGGAGTGGGCTTTGTTTTCTCTTTTCGGAAACGTAAACTATACTTATAACAACAAGTACCTGCTGTCACTTAATGTGAGAAGAGATGGCTCATCACGTTTTTCTGAAGATAATAAATATGGTAATTTTTATTCCGGTTCTGTTGGCTGGAATGCTCACAATGAGGCCTGGGTAAAAGACCATTTAAAAACCTTTTCAAAAATTAAATTAAGAGCGAGCTTTGGTCAGCTTGGCAACCAGGATATTGGTAATTATCCATGGGCTTCTATCATTGGCCGTGGCTTTAATTACATTTTTGGCGAACAAGCTACCAGCAACCCCGGCTATACAATAGTGAGCAGGGGAAATGCAAAAGTAAAATGGGAATCTTCAACCCAGGCTGATGCCGGGATAGACCTTGGCATCTTTCACGACAAATTGAATCTTACGGTGGACTATTATATTAAGCGCACCTCCGACATGCTCATTCCAATTCCATTGCCTTTAATTGGCGGCAGTGCTGCTACGCCTTATGTAAATGCAGGTAAGGTGGAAAACAAAGGGATTGAGGTTGAATTAAATTATTCCAATAATGATCACCGGCTGAAGTATGACCTAAGTGCAAACTTTGCTACACTAAACAATAAAGTATTGTCTTTAGCGTCCGGCGAACCCATTCCTGGTGGAAGAATTGACAATGGCATTTACGCAACACTTACCAAAGTAGGTCAACCCATTGGCGCATTTTATCTATACCAGATGGAAGGTATTTTTCAGAACGCTGCAGAAATAATTGGCAGTGCTTACCAGGGCAGCTACATTAGGCCTGGCGACGTAAAATTTAAAGATGTAAACGCAGACGGTGTAATTAATGAAAAGGACAGAACATTTTTGGGCAGCGCCATTCCTAAATATATGTATGGCGCAACAGCAAATATTGGCTACCGAAATTTCGATCTGTCCGTTTTCTTTCAGGGGCAATATGGCAACAAGCTTTACCTGCAGGTTAATCATGATATTGAAGGATTTTACAGGGCATTTAATTTAACGCAAAGAGTGTATGATGAGCGCTGGCATGGCGAAGGCACCAGCAATACAATGCCACGGGTATCGTGGCTGGGGTCTACAAATAACAAAACGCCCTCCAGCAGGTTTTTGGAAGACGGCTCTTATGTACGCTTAAAAAATGTTCAGCTTGGCTATAACCTTCCTGCTAAAATTATTGATAAATGGAAAGTGAAAGGCCTGCGGATATATTTTACCGGTCAGAATTTATGGACGATTACCAAATACACCGGTCTTGATCCGGAAATGCATACGAGTGATAATTTGAAGTCGGAAACATACCGTGGTGATGTGGCTGCAGGTATTGACTGGGGAACTTACCCAAGTGCAAAGAGTTATATCGTGGGTTTAAATCTTAATTTTTAGAACATACCTATATGAAAAAGTTTTTGGCATATACCCTGTTTGTTCTGCTGCTGTTTGTTTCAGCAGGCTGTAAAAAGTTCATCACCAAAGAAGTTGTGGGAGAATATCCTGAAACACAATTTTATAGAACGCAGGCCCAGGCCGTCTTAGCCATTAATGCAGCTTACCAGCCTTTGGCGTTTAGCAATGCAAATAATAACCGGTTATGGGTATTTGGAGATGTAGCTTCTGATGATGCCGAAAAAGGCGGCGACCCCGGCGACCAGGCCGATATTGACCTGATAGATCAGTTCAATATTACGCCCATTAATGGTAACCTTGAGGCTATGTGGGGCTTGCTATATGAAGGCATTACCCGTTGCAATATCGTGTTAAGTAAAGTGCCGGCCATTGCTATGGATGAGGCACTGAAGTCACGCATCTTAGCTGAAGCGCATTTCCTGCGGGCCAATTACTATTTTACCCTTGTAAATATTTTTGGCGATGTGCCTGTGATACTTGAGCCGCTGAATGCAGACCAGTTACAAATACCACAATCCACCATTCAAACTATTTTTGAAACCGTTATACAAACTGACCTGCAGGCAGCAGCTATAACATTGCCTGCATCCTACACAAGTGGAGATGTTGGCCGTGCTACAAGCGGTGCAGCAAAGGCCTTATTAACCAAGGCATATATCTTTCAAAATAAATGGACAGATGCTGTCACTATTGCCCAGGAAGTTGTGAGTTCAGGTACCTATGATCTGATGCCTTTATACAGCCAAAACTTTAATGCAAATTTTAAAAATAATAAAGAATCTGTCTTTGAAGTGCAGCATCTTACAGCACAGGATCCGCAAACCGGCAATGCCCTGAACCAGTATTTTGCGCCACGTGTTGATGGCGGATACTTTTTTGATGCACCAACGCAACGCTTTATTGATGAATTTGAAAAAACAGATTCAGGTGTTTATGACCCACGTTTAGATTATACGGTTGGGCGTGATAGCATGCCCTGGTTCAATGGAGAAACGTTCAGCAAAGATTGGTCGCCTACAGGTTATCTCACCAAAAAGCATCAGCAGCCTTTTTCAGAAATATCAAAAGCGCTTAAAGGCGACGCCAGTATTGATTATATACCCATACGCTTTGCAGATGTATTGCTTTGGCAGGCCGAGGCTTTAAACGAAGCCGGACGTGTTCAGGATGCTTTGGTACCGCTTAACCGGGTTAGGAAAAGGGCAAGAGAAAGCTACCTTTTTGATAACAGCTTAGCAGGCTTTGGCACCGTGCCGGCTGACCTTTTACCTGATATTACCTCAACCAGCCAGGCTGACGTACGCCTGGCCATACAACATGAACGAAGGGTGGAGCTGGGCTTTGAATTTCAACGCTACTTTGATGTAATACGCTACGGCGCTGATTATGCGAGACAGGCTATGAGCGACCGGCCAAATTTTAACTATGATATACACAAACACTTTCCCATTCCGCAAAGTGAAAGGGATAGAAATAAAGCTTTATTGCCTTAATCCTTCCCCCTTCAGGGGGCAGGGGGCGGCATTCATTTTTTAAACAATTAAATTTTATAATTATCATGACACCATCAATTAAAAAGTTCAATTTTCTGAACATCTCTCTCATTCTATCGTTTGTAATGGCCGTGTTCTTTATCTCCTGCGGTAAAGATAAAACGCCGCCACCGCCACCGGTAGTAAAGACAGCTTTAAACGATTCTATAACAGTAGCCCAGGCTTTATACGATGGAAGTGTTGAAGGCACCAGGCCGGGACAGTTTACAGTTGGTACAAAAGCAGCTTTTAAAGCAGTGCTTGATGCAGCAAAAGCGGTATATGCAGATGCCGGCGCTTCTCAAACGGCTGTTACAAATGCAACAGCACAACTTGCTGCGGCTATTACGGCGTATAAAGGCCAAAAGATAAATGAAATTGCTGCAGTTAATCTTGTTGGCTTTTGGAAGATGAATGGCAATGCTAATGATTCATCAGGAAAAGCAAATAATGGTACATTAACGGCCGGCCATCCTTATTTTGGAGCAGGAATGCCTGAATTGACAGCCGATCGTTTTGGACGGGCAGGCATGGCATACCATTTCGATAAAGGGGGAAATATTGAAGTTCCATATAATGCAGGTCTTAAACCACAGGAGATGAGTGTAAGTGTTTGGGTTAAGAAAGCTGCACCCGCTACCAGAACAATTAACACTGATACTTATACTATCCTTTCTTTAAATCGTTGGAATGGATATAAATACCAATTACAGTCAGCAAACAAATTCTTTATGACGGTTAAGGGCGTAAAAGCTAGCGGAGATACTGCCTTTTTAGATAAAGATGATGAGGTTGCAGTTTTGGATAATGACGTATGGTACCACGGTGTAACTACTTTTAAAAACGGCCAAATGAATTTTTATGTAAACGGAGATCTGGTAAAATCATGGACTGATGATCCTACAAAAATTACTCCTGTAACTCTGCCTGATCCGGTAAACTTTGTAATCGGACAAGATTTACCTACCGATAAATATTCAACTGACGTCAATGACGGTAATCACTATGTTAACTATGGTGGATTCTGGACTGGTGATCTTGATGATATAATGTTTTATAATGTGGCATTAGATGCTACCCAGGTAAAATCAATTTATGATAACCAAAAAGCGCTTTAGTTTGTATTAAAATGTAACACCCCCGCAGTCGCCTGGCTGACGGGGGTTTTTAATAGTTGTCTTCTTCTTGTTTTCTCTGATCAAAAAATGCTTTCTTTTAAATACCCATATTGCTTCATTTTTGTTTTGGTGCTGTTCACTTCCTGCAGAACAACATCAATAAAAAACAAAGAGTTGTTGTTCTGGTGCTCCAACAATAATAATGAGATCAAACTCTGTACAGGTATAACCACTAACTGGAACAACTCTCACACGGACAAGATCCATATACAGCCTATCCCGGAAGGGCAATCCAGTGAAGAAGTTATTTTAGCCGCTGTTGTTGGTAAAACCACGCCTGATATTTATGCCAACATGTGGCAGGGCAATGTGGAAATGTACGCAAAGGCACATGCATTAATTCCGCTGGATACCATAAAAGGCTTTCTTGAATTTATATATGAGAGATGCGATAGCGCAGTGATTAAAGAAATTACTTCTTCTGACGGTCACATTTACCAGGTACCCTGGAAGGTGAACCCCATCATGACCATCTATAATAAAAATATTTTTGAGAAGAATGGCATTAATCAATTGCCAACAACTTACAGTGCTTACCGTGCTGCAGCCCAGGCTCTAAAAACTAATACAAAAGATAGTACTGTAAAAAAACGGTTTGGCTACACGGCCGTAAAACCAATCTGGTACGAGATGCGCTTTAACTTTTATCCGCTTTATCTCGCAGCCTCAAACGGCGGCCACTTAATTGAAAATAACAAAGCAGCTTTCAATAATAAATACGCAATAGGTGTATTCAGGTTTTTACAAAGCCTTTATAATGATGATTATTTTTCAAGGGAATCTGCAACGGCTTCAGCAGATATTTTTGTGTCGCAG
>JANLXV010000512.1:0-3326 GCA_031365305.1 Chitinophagaceae bacterium | reverse complement strand
ACCACAGCCATTTTTCTGCTGTGCATTTTTATTTCATGCAAAAAGGGCAATTCACTACAGCCAAAGCCGGGTGAAGTTGGTAATACAGATACAACTGTGGTGTATTCAACAGACACTGCTTACCGCACACCGCTTTCTAAGGGTATAAACTTATCAAACTGGTTTAACGATTACAGTGTTGTGAGCCAGTTTGCCAACCGGTTTACTGATGCTCATTTCAATACTATACAACAATCAGGCTTTACTTATGTGCGCATACCTATAGGGCAGTCCATTTTATTCCAGCAAAATAACCCTTCGGTACTCAACCCGGCAAACCTTTCATTTGTGGAGGCAGCGGTTCAAAGAGCCATCAGTCATGGTTTGGCGGTAACACTTAACTACCATACAGCCAGTGATGATTTTGAAAAAACCTTGCCAACCACTCCGGCTAACCAGCTAAAGCTTGCCCTTTACTGGAAGGCAGTTGCTTCCTACTTTAAAAAATATCCCACAGATAAACTATTTTTTGAAGTATATAATGAACCGCATGTGGCCTCAAACGGAAGCTTGCCCGCTGACATAACAAAGGCCTGGTGGAGCAGTGTGCAAAAACGCCTGATAGATTCTGTAAGAGCCGTGGCTCCAAAACATTTTATTATTGCCGGTGGCGAAGGATGGAATAGTATTGACGGCTTAAAACTTTTAACGCCATACAAAGCCGATAACATTATTTACACCTTCCATTTTTATGAGCCTTTTACCTTTACCCACCAGGGCGCTTCATGGGCTGATGCCACGATGCAAAAGTTACGGGATGTGCCATACCCATCAACACCCCAAAATGTAGCGCCATTAATTAGTGCAGCTACAGACGCAAAAGTTATTCAATACTTAACCTGGTATGGCAACGATCAGTGGAATAAGGCTAAGCTTGCCACAGATATACAGCAGGCCGCAGACTGGGCGGCGACTAATAAAGCAGCACTCATTTGTAATGAATTTGGCAGCTACAAACCGTACGCCCCTGTGCAAAACAGGCTCGCCCTAATAAGTGACGTAAGAAGCCTGCTTGAAGCAGATAAAATAGGTTGGGCGATGTGGGAAATGGACGAAGGTTTTGGCTTTATTAATTATACAGGCAGCAACCGCACAACCTATACAATAGATGATGATGTGCTTAAAGCTTTGGGGTTGAAGTAAGTATTTGCAAAAAGATGATAAGCTGTTTTATTTTTTGAGCAGGTGATAGGATGTTAATGTGCTGGTCACCAGAATAGATTTTTACTGCGTAAATTTCAACCATACCTTATTACAACTTTATTTTGCAATAAAGTTTAACCTCCCGTGGCAGCAATCAAATACCAGGTTTATGTTGTTGAATTATCAAAGCGGGTGTTTACCGAAAACACAAAGTTTCGCCTGGCTAACCCGCAATTTAATGGCGTGCTTGAATGCCTGTATGTAGGCATGACAAGTAAAACGCCACAGGAGCGGCTGAGCCAGCACAAGACCGGCTACATCAATAAAAAAGGGCACAGGCTTTCAGCGAATATCGTTGAGAAATATGGCCGGTACCTGCGGCCGAGCCTGTACGAGCATTTAAACAACACATCAATGAACATGCAACAGGCGTTACTGTTAGAAGAAAAACTTGCCTTGGATTTGCGCAGACAAGGTTATGCGGTCTGGTTTAATTAACGGTGTTAACCTTGGTGTACATTTATTTTTGCAGAATCTTTCACGACTCAAAATTATTTCCCAAAATTCTTTCGTTGTAACCGCAATTGCTGGTAATAGTTTCCGTATGCATACTTTGCTGCCGGTAAGTGAACGCTGCGATGAACTATGTTTTATAAATGTAGTCATTAAAAGATATCTGAAAAATACCACTGAATGAATACCTTTAAAACCGTACAAGAACAATCTTCAATTATGAAAAAAATTATTTCAAAAGCTTTAATACGTGATACCTGTTTACAAAAGCAGCAGCAACTGGTGGATAGTTACAGCGGCAGGGTTAACGAGATGACTGTAGATGCCACCAGCCAGGAACAATCTGCCAGCCAGAGTGAAGACCGTAACGCAGGCGACGTTGAGATATTAAATACCATAGAGAGCGAACTGAAATTTGTACAAAGAGAAATGGCTTTTCTGCAAACGATAAACCCTGAGCATGTAAATACCATAGCAGAACCCGGCGCAGTAGTAGTTACAAAAGACCGCATCTTTTTTATTGCCGTGTCAAGTGAAAAGATAGAGGTTGAGGGACAATTGATTTATGGTATTTCAACAAACGCTCCCATTTATTCGGCCATGCAAGGTCTTAAAAAAGGAGATGCATTCGGGTTTAACGGTACAACCTACACAATAGACAATGTATATTAATCTTTGACACCGTTGTTGCAATAGGTTAGTATGGCTTAGCACTATTCTTTATCATGTACTTATTCCGAAAGTTTATCTTTTCAGCACTTTTATTTCCTGGAGATTTTGATATTGATTTTGCAGGTATCATTTTAAAATCTCATTTCAAGTAATATTCTTTTTATATAATTGGCAGGGTATGTTTATCTAAGCACCATCGCCTTAAACTGCGTGATGATATCGCCTGCTATCAACAATAAATTTATTAGCAGGCTCAACATAAAAAGTTTTAAATACGAAATCATATCTTAGGCACTAAAATTTTAAAAATGAAGAAATACGCAAGCCTGATTGTTTTGATCATTATGTCAGTTTTTATTATTTCCAATTGCAATACTGCAAAGAAAAGCACGGCAACGGTTGCCCCGCCGGTACCAGTTGCGCTTAGTTATGCAGCCAATATAAAATCTGTTGTGGCAGCAACATGTGCGCCCTGCCATATACCTGCAGAGGGCGGAAATAAAAAGGCCCTTGATACTTACGATGCCTTAAAAGCAAATATTGATGATGTTGTGCGCCGTATTGAACTGCAGCCAACCGATAGAGGTTTTATGCCAATGAAACATCCGAGGCTTGGTATTGATACCATTGAAGTGTTTAAGCAATGGCGGGATGCGGGGATGGCTGAATAAGTTAGATAGATACTTATCCGCCGGCTGGCAGCATATTCCTGACCGCACTGATCTTCCATACTTTTTTTTGAGAGACCACAATAAAAGTGCTCCACATTTTTCTTATCGTGCCGTCTTTGTTTTGTATCTCGTACCTGCAATCAACAATAGCACTATTGGCATTGAGCATCCGAAGTTTTTCAATAGTAAGCTTTCTTGTTCCGGCGTTGGTGAGGGCGCTTTTTAACATGCCTTCTACAGCAGCGCCGATGCCACTTCGCCATTCACCGGTGGACACCAGTTGATCTA
>JANLXV010000487.1:0-3405 GCA_031365305.1 Chitinophagaceae bacterium | reverse complement strand
GCATTGATCAAAAGGTCACCCGACGTTGAAAAGTAACTGCCATTGGTTTTAATGAGGCCGATAGAATCATCATTAAATCTTAATTTATCAACATGCGTATCAAATTCAATCGCCAGGTTTCCAAAAGGGTCTTCTACTTTTACACTGCCGGTTAGCAAGCCTTCAAGTTTAGGATTTTTAAAAATAAATGGCACTATATCGCCTATATCAATTTTTTTAAGATTAAACACAACATCATTGGAATTGCCTGTGGCAGAAGGTTCGGTAGATATAATAAGCTCCTGGTTGTTCTGTACAAACTTTACTTCACTGGCTGAAAGCAATTTTTTGGTGAGCAACAGCTCGCCACCTTTTTCCAATGTCCATTTCTTATCATTAATAACAAATGAGGATGGATTAAAGTACAGTTTAAATCCATCCGATAAAGTTTGCACACGTGCCGAAAGGTCGACCGCAGTAAGCGTTTTACTAGCTGAGGTTTTTATGGTAATATCTGATATATCATTATTAGCTACCACAGTTATCTTTGAGCCCGGCAAATTCAAACTATCATTTATGATAACATCTTCAATATCGCTGGTAAAATTTAAAGTATCATAGCTGCCATTCGCAGTAAAAGTGGCGTTTACAAAAGATGTTGGCCCATAACTAAAAGAAGGAACAGCGGCTGATACATCAAGGGAGTTTTGCGAAAGATTTAATTCTCCATTTATTTCGCTGTTGTCAAAACCTTTAAGCTTGCTATCTATCAGGGAAATATATTCACCAATATTTTTCGTTTTTATATTGAATGCAAAATCCTGGTTCTGCAAATTCTTACGTGGCTTATTAATATAGGCGGGGTAATACCGGTTCAAAAATAACTGGAAGGCATCGGGTAATTCAAGAATATTGAAATTGCCTGTAACGCTTGCGCTTACCTCATTGGTTTGTACCGTCAGAAATTTTTTGCCGTCTTCATAAAATGAATTGATCGCCAGGGAATCGAATGATAATTTTTTATCCTCGTTCATTAACACTGCGTTTGATATTACGGCAGAACCTAAAAAGTTATCAATATTGCTTCCTGAAAAATCAAAATTAAATTTACCGGTTAATGAAAAATTATCATTGGTAAAATGCAGATTCTTTGGATGGAAAGTTGACACATCTGCTTCAAAATTAAATTGCGGTTCTTTGAGCTTAAAATTAATTTCACCTACCAGGCCATCAATTTTCAGATGAGGATCATCCACACTTACAAACCCCTGGAACAAGCCGCTGGAGAGGTTTCCACGTGTAATGATGTTTTGATAATTGTAACTATTAAACACTAACTGTTTTATATTGCCATCTACAGCAATATCCATTTCGCTTGCAGTAAAACCATTACCGGAAAGTGTGCCGTTAAAAGATATTGTACCAAGTTGATTGCTGCGAAACAATTGGCCCACATTTAAATTATTCGTGAGTAAACGTCCATAATAAACAGGCGGCCTGTCATCAGGAAATTTAAAACTAAGATCGGTTTGTATGGTGCCTAAGTTGGAAGTTAAAGTGCCGTAGGTTACAAAATCTTTTGTAAAACCTGTAAATGATCCTTTAAAATTAATGTTGCCTAATGCCGGTAAATATGGCGTGGTAACGTCTTTTAATTGTGGAACAAGATTGACCAATTCGTTATAGGAGGTGCGTAGTTCTTTTGCATTTAAATTGATATAAGTTGCATTAATATCAGGCAGGCCACGCAAAGCAAGATCGCCACGCAGGTAATTGTCTTTGCCCGATTGCACAACAATATTTTTACCGGAAAGATTATCTACAGTGCCTTTTACAAAACCATTTAAATTGAAAGTTCTTTTCCAGTTTTTTACATCAGGTGCAAAAAATGCAAGGTCATCGCTGTTTAGTGTACTGTTCTTAAAATTTCCTTCCAGCTCAACATTGTAAATAAAATTAGCCATATCGCTATTGAGGCTATCATATCGCATGGCATAATAATCCTTCAGGTGGCTTTTAGCAGTTACAAGATCAAGCTTTGCAAATTCCATAATTCCCGGGTCAAGATGAAAAGCTGCAGATATTTTTTTTATTTCAAAACCTGATCGCTCTTTAGTTGATATATTGACGTTTGCAGAGAGCGTATCCTGCAAAAACAAGAGGTTGGCGATAGTGCCATTTATATTTTTGAAATTGATATTTTTTTCATCAAACCGATTTTCATAATAAGGTCGCTTTGCCTGCCGGCCCATAAAGAAATTACCATCGGAAAGCGAAATATTTTTTATGGAAAATGACCAGTTGTTTTTATTCCATTCAAGCTGAACCGGCAATATGGCTTCATCATTAACCGTACGTTCTTTAGGCGGTCGCGGCGGCCTGTTGCCTGCATAATCATATTGATGAAACAAGGGTTTATCTAAATTAATTTTATCAATGCGAATAATTTTTTGCCGCATGTTAAATTCATCGGTGGCAATGTTCATGCGGTTAAGAGAGAGTATCATATCCTGCCCAATCCATTCATCTTTTTGAAATATCCTGAAGCGTTCCATTTCTACTGTTTTCAGGTCAAGCTTAATAACTTTTGATGTGTCCTTTTTTTTGGAAGGACCGGAAAAATAATCAATAAGAAAAGCGTAATTCCAGGTCGAATCTTTACGGTTAAGATTGATCACCCCATCCTGCAGGCCAATATATTTTAGAACAATATTGTCTTTAATAAAGAACCAATCGGTAATATTTACCTTGGCTGTGCCTGCATACAAAAGGGTGTCCTGTTTTTTATCAAATACCAAAGCGCCCTGCAAAAGCATGGTATTAAACAATTCAAAATCTACATGTTTAATTGAAACTTTAGTATTAAGATCTTTGGAAAGTTTAACGGTAACCCTTGTCACCAGCCAGTTTTGAACGGGCGTGGTTTGTATAAGCAGCCATAACAAAACAATCAATGCCACAAGGCCAAGCAGCAGCTTATAAAATATTTTCAGGACTCTATTCAGGGAATCAGGTTAAGTCACAAAACTAATTAAACGTGCTGTACTGCGACGGGTATCTTTTAAAACTAAAAATGAATGTTATGTTAATTGAAGTAAGTTGTTAACCAAGCGCATTAACCAACGCATCAATATCATCTTTCGTATGAGCAGCATTTAAAACGATCCTGTGTGTTTTTTCTGATGATTGCAAAGGGTAATTGAAAGATGAAATGATGATTTTTTTTTCAAATAAAGTGGCTTCAATTTCGGTGTTAGATAAAACGGCAATGGGCAGGCTGGGGTGTATTAAAACTTTTTCATCAACGCTGCTTAAAAAATAATTGATAGTATTTTTAAGAGCTTGCAATTGCCCGGCATACAAATGTGTACTCTGTAAAAAAGCATAAGCCATTGCCGGGCTTATGGCGGTGCTTGTGGCATAACA
>JANLXV010000477.1:0-3045 GCA_031365305.1 Chitinophagaceae bacterium | reverse complement strand
GGAACCTAAACGGACCTTAAGCGGCACCTTGAGGTATTTTTCTACTACTAATTCCTGCTTGCAAAAGAATGCCAAATGCTGTGTATAAAAATTTGCGGGTAAAAGTTTTGTAAATGCCTGCTGATTTGATCTTAAATTAAGAGCAGATCTTTCTTTTAACACATCAGTTTTAAAAAGTGTTGATGGCTTAATATTGAATGTGGGTTTGGTTTGCGCTAAAATATTTTCGCTGAATACGCATAAAAAAACGCCAATCCCACAAATTTTATTCCAATAGCTCATTTGAATTGGTTGGTCTTTGTAAATTTACGCTTTATTAAAGGTAGCAGATTTTAAGTATGTCGTTAAGCCAAAGCCTACAACAAAAATTACTTCAAAAATTATCGCCGCAGCAAATTCAGCTCATGAAGTTGCTACAGGTGCCAACTGCGCACCTTGAGGAAAGAATTAAGGAAGAACTTGAAGAAAACCCGGCGCTTGAAACAGCAGAAGATGGCCATGAAGATAATTTTGAAGATGCCAAAGAGGAATTTGATACTGCAGAAGATGATTTTGAAAACGAAGGCAGTGAAGAAGAATATGATAATATAGATATCAGTGAATATGTTAGCGAAGGCGATGATGATGTTGGTGATTATAAATTAAGGGATGACAATTACCCGGACCAGGAAGAAACTAAAACGGTTCCTCATAAAGTAGAAACATCGTTCCATGAAATTTTATTAGATCAGCTTACTATGCTGAAGCTTGATGAGCGTGAATCTAAAATTGCAGAACAGATAGTAGGCAGTATTGATGATGATGGTTATTTGAGAAGGGAACTTAGTTCAATTTGTGATGATCTTGCTTTCAGGCAAAACATTGATAGTACAGAACAGGAAATTGAACAGATTATAAAGCTGATACAACAGTTTGATCCCCCGGGAGTGGCAGCAAGAGATTTGCGTGAATGTTTACTACTGCAACTGCAACGTAAATCCAATACGGGCATATCAGTTGAAACGGCCATTAAAGTGATTGACAAATACTTTGAAGAGTTTACTAAAAAGCACTACGAAAAAATTCAGCGTGGGCTTAATTTGACTGATGAAGAGATCAAAGATGTTATTAACCAGATCATCAAATTAAATCCTAAGCCGGGCGGCCATGTTGGAGAAACCAACAAAATGGAGAATTATGTTATCCCTGATTTTTTTGTTTTTAATAATATTGGAAAACTTGAGCTCACCCTAAATTCAAAAAATGCGCCTGATCTCCGGATAAGCGAAGGTTACAGAGATATGCTCAAAGAATATGACAGGGGTTCTAAAAAAGATAAGCGCCAGAAAGAAGCAGTGCTTTTTATCAAGCAAAAAATAGATGCAGCCAAATGGTTTATTGATGCTATAAAGCAGCGCCAGCACACATTATTAAGTACCATGCAAACCATCATGGATTATCAAAAGAATTTCTTTTTAACTGGGGATGAAACGGAAATGCGGCCCATGATTTTAAAGGATATTGCGGAACGTACCGGTCTTGATATCTCTACGGTAAGCCGTGTGGCAAACAGTAAATTTGTACAAACCGAGTTTGGTACCTATCGCCTGAAATTCTTTTTCAGTGAAAGTCTTGTAACAGACAGCGGGGAAGAAGTGAGTACAAGAGAAGTGAAAAAAATTCTTAGTAACCTCATTGAAGAAGAAAGTAAAAAACATCCCTTAAGCGATGAAAAGCTTACAGATCTCTTACAGGAAAAAGGTTATAACATCGCCAGGCGAACTGTTGCAAAGTATCGTGAGCAACTTAACATTCCGGTCGCCCGTCTAAGAAAAGAATTATAATTATGCCGCTATCTGTTAGTGCTGACAATTACCTGCAAACTTCTCCAAATGGTGTTTCCGACAAGCAGCCCCTTATCATAAAGTTGTTGGCACAACTCGTATCAGTTGTTTTTCATCCATTGTTTATCAATGGTTACGTGGCCTATTATTTAGTGTTTATGCAGCCGGGTTTTTTTGATGGTATGAATGAAAAAGCAAAGGTTTTTATAGTAATACAGGTCATTATTAATATGATCTTTTTTCCGGCCATTGCGGTTTTCCTTTTAAAAGCTACAGGATTTATAAAATCTGTTTTTTTAAAAACGCAAAAAGAAAGAATCATCCCATACATTACGAGTAGTATTTTTTTTTTCTGGATGTATTTGGTTTTTCGTAATCAGTCATTTATCCCAATACGTTTAACAGCTTTTGTTTTTAGTGTTTTTATTTCAGCTTCTGCGGCCCTGATAGCTAATATTTATTTTAAGATAAGTATGCATGGTATTGGCGTTGGTGGCCTGCTTGGGTTTTTTCTGCTGATAATTTTTAAAGACTCCAGCTTTGGTATTACATTGCCATTTATGGCAGTACTATTCATTTGTGGTTTAGTATTAACAGCACGTTTACTTGCGAGCGATCATTCCGTTAAAGAGGTGTATTATGGTTTTTTTATGGGATTAATTATTCAACTGTTATGTGCACTGGTCATACGTAGCTAAAATGTTGACGTTAGTGAAATGAAACAAAAAGCCGCAGTATTACCTGCAGCTTTTATTGATCTTTACTTGTGCCTAACTAAGTGCTTTTAAAAACTCATGCGTCAATAAGCAAGGCAAGAATTATTTAGGTTTTAATAAAAGCGTTTAATGTAAAGTTTTATTGTAAGAAAAATACCTTAAACTGCAATTTTTTTTAATGTTTATACCAAATAGCCAAAGGCATTATCGCCCTGCTTCAACTCTGTATAATTAACATTAAAGCGGTCAAGGTTTTTTACAAGATTGATGTAATCATTTTTTGATTTTAACTCTATACCAACAAGGGCAGGGCCGCTTTCTTTATTATGTTTTTGCACGTATTCAAATCTTGTGATATCATCTGTTGGGCCTAATACATGGTTCACAAATTCTTTTAAAGCACCCGGCCGCTGTGCAAATCTTACTAAAAAGTAATGCTTAAGACCTTCATATTGCAGGGAGCGCTCTTTTATTTCCTGCATACGATCAATATCATTGTTACTGCC
>JANLXV010000475.1:0-1736 GCA_031365305.1 Chitinophagaceae bacterium | reverse complement strand
CGAACTTTTACGCTCATCTCCCCGGTCAATAATTATGCAGGCCAGTTTTATTCCGTGAATACTCAATGGAAAATTTACAAGCCCTTCTGTATCGCCTGTTTTCACATTAAAGCGAATTAGATCAGCCTGTGGAATTGCTATCAATGCCGTATTATATTCGTAAAAAACATCCATGCGGTTGAGCAACACATGGCCAAAAAATCTAAATCTGCTCTCTAAAAAATTATCGTATAAATTCTCATGTATCTGGCTATGATCAAAACCCCTATCCTTAAGATCAGCCACCATGCGGTGTACACTGGCAGTTGTAGAAGTAAATCTGAAGGATCCGGTGTCCGTCATTACACCTGCATACAAACATTCAGCAACGGAGGTATTAATTGTTTTGCTATGACCACTGGCAACGATAAAATCGTATACCATCTCTGCTGTAGAGCTTTTTTCAGAATTACTTATTCCATAATCAAAAGCCTCAATCTGAGGTTGTTGATGATGATCTATTAATATTTTTTGACAAGTAAGTTTTTCAATTTCAGGTTCCATGTTCCTCGTGCGGCTCAACGTGTTGAAGTCAAGGCAAAATAGCCATTCCGTCGCTTCAAGTGCTGCAAGCGCTTTAGCATTCTGCATTTCGAAATCCAATACTTTTTTACAACCGGGCATCCAGCTTAAGAAGCCGGCCCAATTGGTTGGCGATATAACCGTAACCTGGTGATCTAACTGGATTAAGAAATTATAGAGCGCTAATGCAGAGCCCATAGCATCAGCATCAGGCTTTTGATGAAACGTGATAACAATGGTTTTTTTCTGGAGAAGTAAGGGGAAAATATCGCTAAGCGGTTTCATAAAAGGGTGCAAAAGTAGGAAACCGCACTGACAATAAGAATTAAAGGAATGTTACAGAAGAATTTTATGCTTTTAAATTCTTCCAACAATTCTGAGAGATCAAACTTGCTTCACTGAACGCCTAAATAACCTGATTCCAAAAACAAATAAAAAACCCGCAATTAAAGTTATTAAAATGCCGCTCTCTGAAAGCCTTGCAGGAGATGTAATAATTGAAATATTTACTACTGTAAGAATGCTCGTGATAAAACAAGCAATTGCAGCTAAAAGATATTTCTCTGAAACTTTTGTAGTCATAGCATAGATATTTGTACCTAAATATAAATATTATTACCCTAAAAACGGGTGAAAAGAACGACCCTTTGCAAGAGTTATTTATCATTATATCTGCTAACTTCGCAGCCCAAATAAAAAAATAAAATGACGAACAGGACATTTACAATGATTAAGCCCGATGCAAATGAAAACGGGCATACAGGGGCTATTCTAAAACAAATAAATGAGGCAGGTTTCAAAATAATCGCTTTAAAAATGACGCACCTGTCAGACCAAAAAGCCGGCGAATTTTACCTCGTGCATAAAGAGCGTCCGTTTTATGGTGAGCTGGTTGATTTCATGAGCCGTGGCCCAATCACTGCGGCCATCCTAGAAAAAGAGAATGCAGTGGAAGATTTTAGAAAATTAATTGGCGCTACTGACCCAGCTAATGCAGCAGAAGGCACCATCCGTAAACTATACGCAGCGTCTGTTGGCGAGAATGCAGTACACGGCAGCGACAGTGATGAAAATGCAACTATTGAAGGCGATTTCTTTTTTAGTAAACTTGAACAATTTTAGCGTTCTGCTTATCATCAAACAATATTTATTACTGTAACAATGATGGTAAATAA
>JANLXV010000457.1:0-3564 GCA_031365305.1 Chitinophagaceae bacterium | reverse complement strand
GCTGCAAAGGAACTGTGTGAACAAGGAATAAAAACACTGGTGCTGGAAAGAGGACGCAACGTAACACACATAAAAGATTATCCGACAGCAACAAAACATCCATGGGAATTCAGGCACCGCGGAAGAATAACACGGGAGCTTGAAAAAGAAAACCCAATCATCAGCAAGTGTTATGCGTTTGATGAATCTGCTCAACACTTTTTTGTAAAAGATAAGGAACATCCTTACATACAGGAGAAACCATTCGACTGGATCCGCGGTTACCAGGTTGGTGGAAAATCTTTGATGTGGGCACGTGAAACGCAGCGATGGAGCAAGTTTGAGTTTGAAGCGCCTGCACGTGATGGCTTCGCTGTTGACTGGCCGATTCGTTATGAAGACCTTGCTCCGTGGTATTCTCATGTGGAGAAATTTGCCGGCATAAGCGGTAACAAAGATGGCATTGAAAATTTACCTGATGGTGAATTTCTGCCACCGTGGGAATTCAATTGCGCTGAAAAAGTAATGCAGCAAAAAGTAAACAGTCATTACACCACCAGGAAAATGTTGATGGGTCGCTGTGCCAACCTCACAAAGGCAGGCGAATTGCAATTACAGCAAGGTCGTAATCAGTGCCAGGCACGTGATCTGTGTTATCGCGGTTGTCCTTATGGTGCATATTTCAGTTCTAATTCTTCTACGCTTCCGTGGGCAGAAAAAACAGGTAATCTTACCCTGCAACCTGATTCTGTTGTTCACTCTATTATCTATAATGAACAAAAAGGAAAAGCATCTGGTGTAAGAGTGATTAACGCAAAAACAAAACAGGCAACAGAATATTTTGCAAAGGTCATTTTTGTGAATGCCGCGTGCCTGAACAGCAATCTTATATTATTGAATTCAATCTCTGAACGTTTTCCGGGTGGTTTGGGAAATGATCATGATATTCTTGGAAGATATATTGCATTTCAAAATTACAGGGGCTCATTAAATGCAACACTTAATGGTTTTGAAGATGGATACTATTATGGTCGCAGACCGGTTTCTCCGCTGATGCCAAACTTTAGAAATGTATATAAACAGGAAACAGATTTTTTGCGGGGCTATCTTGTTTTTTGGGGTGCGTATCGCAACGCCGGAAATGGAAATAATACCGATGGTATTGGTGCAGATTTTAAAGATGCCCTGGGTGAAGCAGGTGAATGGGGAGTGTACATGTCAATGCAGGGCGAAGTAATTCCCAAACACACGAATCATGTGCGATTGAGCAAAGATGAAAAAGATGATTGGGGTATTCCCCAAATTATCACTTCTGTTGCCTATGACGACAACGATGAAAAAATGTTAAAAGATTTTTTATCACAGGGCGCTGAAATACTTGATGTAGCAGGCTGTAAGAACATTATGCAGAACGACAGTAAGCAAGCGCCGGGTCTCGATATTCATGAAATGGGTGGTATAAGAATGGGTAAAGATCCAAAAACTTCGATGCTCAATAAATGGAACCAGGTGCATGCATGCAAAAATGTTTTTGTAACCGACGGTGCCTGCATGACCTCAGTGGGTAATCAAAATCCTTCTCTTACATTTATGGCCATTACCGCACGTGCAGCAAATTATGCAGTGGAAGAATTGAAGAAAAGGAATTTGTAAATTCTCTTTAGTGGGAGTGGACCATTTATTTTATGACCTTTTAATTTTAGATGATCGAACCATCAATATACAATATCATAACCAGTTGTTTTATCTATTAATGGCAACCAATCATGGCATGTAAATGTGATAAGGAATGTCCCATCATCATAAGGGATAGTTTGCAGCACTGGCATCGATAAAAATAATAAAACTTCGCTGTATAGTGCCAAGCAAGTAGCAGCGCAACGTCCCCTCTCGGAGACGTTGCTGTGAATTAGGATAAGGTAAAATGGCCGATTGTGTTATCATGAAATTGAGGCGATGACCTACGGAATTATTGTCAAGAATACTGGCTTCTTAAGACTGACCTTGGGAGGTGATTGTTTTTTTACGTCATTGTAGTTTTCACGGGTAGCAGCGCAACGTCCCAGAGAGAGACGTTGCTGTAAATTAAGAAGAGTTAGGCACTTTGTTTTCTGTATGACTCAGCCAAATCATTTGCAGGCGTTATGACTTTGGACAATGCGGAAATGAGAGATTTTTCATCTTCATATTCATAGGGTTCTAAAAGCCATTTATAAGCGCCAAGGTAGTCTTTGAACATGCTATATGTAGAAGCACCTTTCAGTTTTAGCAATTGGATTGGTGTAGTTCTGAGATGTGGAACCAGTGTCGCCAGTTCATGGGGGATACTGCTGGGATCAGTGATGTCTGCAATTATAAACTTGGCCATGCGTGCAAGGGTTTCTAAAGTACCTGTTACATCCTTAGACGCAGGTTTATCAAAGTCAAATATTATAGGGGCAAATTTCAATCGTCTTACCTCCATACGAATGGCGTCAAGTATTTCTTTACGCTCATTTGTAAATCTTCCTAAAATCAATACAACTTTTGAAGTCACTGTATCTATCACATTACGTACATGTTCATTCTTTAAAAGAAGGTAAATGAATTGCCCCAACTGAATATCATCTACTGTTATAGCTGCTTCGTCACTGGCCGTGATAAGGAGATTGCTTTGGTCTTTTGGTGTACCTTCCAAAGCCCAAGCAGATATCCCATATACTTTACAGTTTGAAAGTTTTGCCTGCTCAAAATTCGCTTCAACTATTTGGCAGTACTTAAGATTTGCATTTGTAAGATCGGCACCAAAAAAATCAGTCTTAACAAGATCCGCACTTCTAAGGATGGCGCCGTTTAGGTGCGCTCCTCTAAAAACCGCTCTTTTGAAATTGGCGCCCGTTAGATCGCTGTCTGTAAGGTCCGCACCTGAAAAGTCAACATCTCTTAGATCAGCTTTTCTAAGGTTGACTTTGGCAAGCTTTGCTCCCCTAAGATCAATAGTTTCGTGACGATGTTCTTGTTTCCAATTGTTCCAAACAGTAACACCCTCTTTTATTATTTTTAATGTATCCTCATCTGCCATATAATAAACGTCCGATTTAATATTATAAAAGTATAAAATAGATTTAATGCTGTTGCCTGCTTTATTGCAGTTCTTATACCTTTTTCTCAGCAACGTGTCCTCAGGGACATTACGCTGACTTGCAATATCCCCTCATCATAAGGGATAGTTTGCAGCACTGGCATCGATAAAAAAAACAAAACTTCGTTGTATAGTGCCCATCAAGTAGCAGCGCAATGTCCATAAGGGAGACGTTGATGGGAATTAAAAAACTTTTACACCGTTGAGATGCAAAGGTTCGTGTCTTCACTAATGTACTGTGGGAAGAATGCTGCGTGCGGACACGCACCAAGGCGTTGGATAAGATTGGGCATAATAACAAAGGCATATACGCTGATCAGGTTATCATCTGATAACTTTTTTAACGAACTGATAATTATTTTCTTATTCTGTTCCGGGTCTAAGAGTGGCAGCCAGTTATGAATAGTTGCTGTCCAGAAATATATTTTGCTTATCTCAGTGTAAGATTTTCTAATTTGTTTATT
>JANLXV010000452.1:0-1694 GCA_031365305.1 Chitinophagaceae bacterium | reverse complement strand
TACGACGAATGTAACAGGATGGTTTGCTAAAAAATAAACTGCGTGTAATTACCAGCCGCTGGCAAGTACATCAGCAATGTGCATGGTCTTAATAGGAAGCCGCTGTGCTTTGGCATAGCCGGAGATCTGCATCAGGCAACTGAGGTCTGTAGAGATAATATATTCAGCACCAGTAGCCAGTGCGTTATTTAATTTTTGATCGGCCATAGCCAGGGAAATATCTTCAAACTTTACGGCGAATGTACCACCAAAGCCGCAGCAGGTCTCATTATCAGCCATCTCAACTAATTCAAGACCCTTTACTTTATTTAACAGGCGGCGTGGGCCTTCTTTAATATGACATTCTCTTAAAGCAGCACAGCTATCATGATATGTGGCTTTTGCCTGTAGCTCTGCGCCATAATTATCTATGTTAAGCACATCAGTTAAAAAAGAGGTGAACTCATATACCCTGCTACCCAAAGCTTTTACCTCGTTATGCACTGCCGAGTTTTCAAATAATTTGGGATAATAATTTTTTACAAACCCTGCACACGATGCACTCGGCGTTACAATGTAATCCATGGTATCTCCGAAGGAGTCCTTCTGGACAAAATCTCTTAAAAATTTTTCGGCAACAGTTCTTGACTCATCTCTAAAGCCGGCATTAAATGCGGGTTGACCGCAACAGGTTTGGTTGGGATTGTAATGCACATTACAGGTTGCCTTTTCTAAAACCTTAACCATGTTAAAGGCTGTGTCAGCATACAACTGGTCAACAAAACATGGAATAAATATCTGTACGTTCATTAGTGCAATACTACAATTTATAACGTTTGCTGAAGGCTGATCATTTTTAAACAGGTTATGGCGGCTTCTTCACCTTTGTGCCCGTGAACGCCACCTGTACGTTCATCAGCCTGTGTTTGATTATCTACTGTAAGTACACCATATATCACCGGTACAGGCAACTGCAAGTTGAGTTGTACAATGCCATCTGTAACAGCCTTGCATACATAATCAAAATGCGGTGTATCGCCACGCAGCACACAACCTAAAGCAATAAAGGCTTTTGGCTTTTGCAATTTAGCATTACGCCAGCATTGGTTAATGATAAAAGGTATTTCAAAAGCACCGGGAACGGTTATGGTTTTTATATTGTGAAAGCCTTGCCGGTGTAGCGCAGATACGCAACCATCGTGAAGCTTATCAACTGTGCCCGCATTCCATTCGGTTTTCACAATTACAATAAAGGCATCTTTTTGTAAGATGCCCGTATCAATAGAATATAAATGCTCTGCAGGATTTGCCATTAAATAACAGGCTTAATATTATTCAGAAACATCACCAAGTCTTGCAAGGTATCTGTCTGCATCAGCGGCTTTTTCTGATAAAGGGTAATCACTTTTAATTTTTTTATACATCTCTATGGCATCTTTACTTTTGCCCAGCGACTCAGCGTATAATGCCGCCCTGAATAAAAATTCTGCTGAGGTATAATCATCTTTGGCATTTACGTCAGCCGCCTTTTTATAGTAGTCAAGGGCATCTGTACTTTTATTCAATTCAGCATACGCATCCCCTATCATACCATAAGCCCTGCTCCTAATTTGGGTAGCATCTGTACTAAAATCTTTTAAATATTTAATGGCTTTATCATATTGCTTAAGATGCAGGTAACATGCGCCTGTATAGTACTGCGAAAGATTTGCAGC
>JANLXV010000446.1:0-1539 GCA_031365305.1 Chitinophagaceae bacterium | reverse complement strand
AAATCCAGATTGTAATAAACTGCCCGGCAATCGGGATGAGTTGTAAAAAAAACCAGGCTTTATTTAGCTCCATTTTCTGCACCATGCACCAGGTATTATACAATGGTATAAAGGCTTTCCAGCCTTCGATACCAGCCTTTTTAAACATACCATACAGGCCAACATGTGCTAATACAACCAATAAGAGAAATACAAGTAAACCTATACTCATGCTTTAAATTTTATTTTGAATGCGAACAAAAGTAGTGTATAATATGAGTGCAAAAAAAACAGCAGTTATATAGTTATCATTAGTTTAACAATGAATATCTCGGCAATTCCATAAAAGATAAAATACACCCAATTTCAGGCGACGATGTGCTTCAGGCTTACCTAACATAACCTTTACAAGGACGTTTAAATATTATTAATACAATCCAGTAAAATTTTATTAATTTCAGCAGCCTTGTTCATTACCATAAAATGGCCGCCGTTTGCTATAATGTGATCAGGTTTAACCTTTTTTATCCTGAATATCCTATCCTTGCCGCCGTGAATATGTATAAGGTTTACTGGTACACTGCCGTTCTTCCAGTTAAGTATGCAGTTAATGGCCCAATCAGCATAAGCTTGGTCAATTGATCTGCGATAACTGCGTACCATATTTTTTTCTTCAGCAGTCTCTACACCAAGATTATAATCTTCCAACGGTTCAATCAGTTTAAATGATCGCATAGGAAAAATTTTATTCAGCCTTAGCCAGCCAGCAGCTTTCATCCACCGTGGTAGTTCATGCCTGGTTTTAACGCTGGAAATGATAATGATCTTTTTAATTGCAAGGTGTTTTGCAATTTCTATACACATTATACCTCCAAAGGAAATACCGATCAATATCGGATCTGGTAAAGTAATTTGTTGCGATAGTCGCCAGGCATAATCACTAATCGGTTCTGAACTTTTTGGTTTCAGCCATTGTATGAACACAACGTGATGTTCTTTAAAATCAAGCTTTGAAAAGATTTTTTCATCTGCACCAAGGCCACTCAAGCAATATATATTTTTCAATTGTATTGCTGTTATGAAGATTATTTGTTCGGCAGAACATAAGCGGCCACATCGTCTATGGTTATAGTTTTACCGGAAAGAATAATTAATCTTTCCACCACGTTTCTAAGTTCACGAATGTTGCCAGTCCAGTTGTGCTGTTGTAAAGCCTCTAAAGCTTTTTTATCAATACTCTTTTTTGGCTGGCCATAATCAGCGGCTATATTTTCTAAGAACTTTTCAACCAGCAAAGGAATATCACCCGCTCTTTCATTTAAGGATGGCACATGCACAATGATGACGCCGAGGCGATGATAAAGATCAAGTCTGAAATTTTTATTTTCTACTTCACCCAGCAGATCTTTATTGGTAGCGGCTATTACACGCACATCCACATTAATATCTTTATCGGCGCCAACTCTCGTGATCTTTCCTTCCTGTAAAGCCCTTAATACTTTTGCCTGCGCATTAAGGCTCATGTCTCCTATCTCATCTAAAAAAATGGTTCCACCATTT
>JANLXV010000438.1:0-2970 GCA_031365305.1 Chitinophagaceae bacterium | reverse complement strand
GAAAGACTTTCGGTTTTCGATGATTTATTTCAAAGTAAAATTTTATTATTTAAGGTTACAGACAATTTTGAAATAATAGAGCAGCCAGAGGACATTAATAATGTCTCTTTAGCATTTTGGGATTATAAAACTATTTCAGATTCAATTGTTTTTCGATTGGAATATGACCATTTGAAAATATCATTAGGAGGTAGAGGTGGTTATATGATAGATATTAAACTGCGTTTTAGTTTGTATTATTATGAAATTGAATTCGGCACAGGAATGATTGTTTTGAAAAAGGAATACGGCTTTGCTCCATCAGCAGAGGCAGTAGACGATGTAATTAATCAAATAGCAAAAGGAGTATTACGAGTTGTAAAAGATAATCATCTATAACATTTTGATAGTTACCTTTTGGTTTTACCTTCTATAACTTAAACCCAACCGTTGCCACCACATTCCCCGCAGTACTTTTGATATTAGCCGGTGCTGTTGCGAACTGAATTAACCGGTACGGGTAGTTCACATCTTTATTAATAGAATGCACATAAGTAAGGTCAGCAAAGAAGCCATGATTGCGATAACCTAAACCGCCGCTTAGTTTTACTTTACTGGCTTTTTCTGTTTTGTAAGGGTTGCTGTAATAGGCGCCGCCCAAGCGTACCATTATGGTATTAAATTTCAACTCTCCACCTACTCTAACATTCAATGCACTTTTATATTGTTCTTTAATAACGGCATTAACCTCATCAAAATATGAGTTGTATTGTGCATCAGATTGAAGCGTATTAAACTTTTGGCTTTTGTAATTTATGTATTCAATATCTGCTGTAATAAAACCTTTTTGTTTGGTAACATCTTCAATTTCTCTAAACACATAAGATGCACTTGCCATAATTTTTGCCGGTGTCATTAATATATATTTAAATTCGCCGGGCCCGCCATTTGTAAGATCTCCCGAGCTTTGTTTCAGCACCCCAGAAGTGGTATAATTTTCTACATCAGTAGTAATTGTTGTGGTATAATTATCAGTTAATTCATAATATACCGGCGTATGCACGGCAAGCCCAAGCTGTACGTATTCCACAGGTTTATAAATAATACCAAGTTTGCCATTAACGCCAAAGCCTTTCGTGGTGAGTGTTTCATCGGCAGTAAAAAAATTAAAATTATTATTGGTATTGCCTGTTGCATCCGATTCTGTAAAACTTGTTGTCCTGTTATAATTCACCACCGGAACTGAGAGTGCAGCGCCTGCATAAAACTTGTCATTCACATTCACGCCGCCGCCAAGTGAAATATCAGTTATACCGCCGCTATTGGTAATAATGTTCTCCTGTTTAATATTTTCTCCGATAGGTACAAGCGTTTTAAAACCTGCAAACCGGCCATTCTCCTGGGCGGTGTCTATCAAAAAAGTGTTTAATGCCAGGCTTGATCCAAAAGGGAAAGCGCTTACTGCATCGTTAGGATCGGTTATGTTATTGCTTTGTAGCTCATCAAGATATTTTTCAGAAAAAGAACTTGCATTGTTGATGCCGCCGTAGGTGATGGTGTTTTTAAAATCGGTCATCCTGTTTATACCCAACGCAAGAGTATAATTTTTTATGCTGCGGCCATGCCCCGGAATAGATACTACAAAACCTGTTGAGCCTAAATTAAATCCATTTGATTTTGATGACGTATTGTTGTTGACATAAGAATTTTTGTTGGTAAAAAAGTTATAAGCTGGGGTACCCACAAATTCATTCGTCTTATAAAAAGCAATACCTGCAGGGTTTATAAAGAGTGATGAAAATTCTCCGCCTAAAGAGGCCCCCGCGCCGCCAATGGCCTGGTTGCGGGCAGTGCCACCCTGCGTAAGCCAGGAGTATCGCAAAGCATCTGATGGTTCCTGTGCATGTACAAGTATAGCGCTCATGCATAATAATGCAATAGATAAAATTTTTTTCATGTGTTACAATTAAGAGTACTTATGATCTTTAGTTTAAGATCTTAATGATGCAAGATTTACCGGTTAGCTCTTCAGAGGACTTTATAGAAATTAATTTTTATCAAACTTTCTTACAGGCGCTGTTGTTGGCGTAGTGCTTTTGCTGCTATTATTGGTTGAACTGTTATTGTTATTGTTGTTTGAATTGTTTGTACTGCGGCTTGGTTCATACGTCCTTGTATTTGAATTACTGTTTGAATTATCAAAGCTTCTTGATTCAGTTGTAGCGGGCGGTATATAAATTCTGCGGCTGCGGCTGTTGCCTGATGCAGATGGTTGCTCTGGCGTGCCAGAAGGTGCCGGACTTCTTGGTATAATTATTCTTGGTTTACCTGTTTTAGGGTCAATCGTTGTATTAGGTGGTACCGAAGCAGGATTACGATAAGTATCTAAATTAAATTTTCTCGGCTTATAATACTTAGGTGATTTTCCGCTGTTAGGGTCAACATATATCGGGGTGGTTGCATAAGGGTAAATGCCATAAGGGAAATTGTAACCATAAGAATAATTGCCATAATAAGGGTAGTTGTTATCATAAGGGTTGTTATCATAGCGCCTGTATTTCCTGGAACGTCGCACAGATACTTCCGGGTAAGTTGCAGGTCGTTCATAACCGTTCGGGTTGTAAACACTCCTGTCATCAGTTGGCTGTGTTCTTACATACACCTCTTCTTTCGGTGTAGGAGAAAAATAAACGTCATCAGGCGTTTGCGTAGTGCGGTATGCAGTGGAACAACTGGCTAAGCCGGCGATGCATAAAAAGCTGAGTAAAAATTTAGTGTTCATGGCAGTGCTTTTATCGTTAAAACTGAAGTAGTTATTTTTGTAAATCTCAGATTTAATTTCCATACACAATTTACTTATTGTAAGACGGGAAAAATTGGGGAACGATGTTAAAAGATAGCCAAAGCAAATGCCAGTTTTTAAAGCATCTGTCTGGTTTAAATTACGTGTATAATGAGTAAAGAAATTACTGCCAGGGATAAAGATTATTC
>JANLXV010000395.1:0-3285 GCA_031365305.1 Chitinophagaceae bacterium | reverse complement strand
AGAAGAAGGAAAAAAGAAGTATACATAAAAGCAATTGATATGTGTGACTGCGACTCAAATCGTCGCCCAATTAGTTGACTCGTTGAATCAGGAATCTTCAGTTAAAATAATCTGCGAATGAAAAAATATCCACTACCCGTTCTTATTGTTTCCATCCTATTTATTCTTGTTGGCTGTGTAGGGTTCGCTTATTACGTAAAAGAACTCTTTGAGCTACAGAATAATTTATATGAAGCAATCTGAATACTCTTCCTGAGGATATTGGCTGTGGTTTGCGGTTTGTTGTTGCTGAAGAGAATTAACCTGGCCCGCTGGTTAGCCATCTTATGGCTGCTCTATCATGTTATAATAAGCGCACTCAACTCAACATCGGAGATGATCGTACATATTGTATTATTAATACTGGTTTCGGTGCTCTTGTTTTTACCGGCATCATCTGCATACTTCAATAGCAAAAACAAATAACACCGTTTTGGCGCAAGTACTAACAAGTGCATATATTTAATATGATGACCTAGGCTTTTTTAAAAAACTGATATTGGCAATAAACTTATCAGAGCGCAGCATTGTAAACAAATGAAAATAGCAATCACAACAGTGGGAACAAGAGGCGACTTGCAGCCTTACATCGCTCTTGGGCTTGGGTTAAAAAATGTGGGCTACGAGGTTCAGATTGTTTCAGCAAAAAATGAAGAAGCTTTTGTACGCAGCTATGGGCTTGATTTTTTTGCTTTAGATGTGGACATTCAAAAAATTATGGAAGGTGGTGAAGTGCAGGAAATGGCAAAAGGCAATAACCCTTTTAAATTCATCATAAGTCATTTGAAAGGGTCTAAGTCTTTAAAAAAACTGATGGTAAAAACCCAGGGAGAAATTTGGGAGGCTTGCCAAAATGCCGACCTTATTATTTTTCACCCGGGCATGCCGTTAGGGTTTTTCTTAGCAAAGGAAAAAAATAAAAAAGCAATTTTAGCCACACCCTTTCCGGTAGTTGCAACAAAGGCGTATCCCTCTGTTTTATTTTATGCTTTACCAAAACCCGGCAGCTACTATAACTTACTGACGCATTATATTTTTGACAAAGTATTTTGGGCATTGGCGAAATCATCAATAAAGGCTTTCTGGAAAACGGCCATTAAAAGTAAAATGGACTTTGCCACCTCGCCATTACAACAACAAATTAATAGCGGGCATATTGTATTGAATGGCTACAGTGAACTTTTATTTAAACACTCAAAAGAATGGACGAATAATATACACACCACAGGAAGTTGGATAGTAGAAACGGCACCTGATTTTATACCGCCAGTTGAGCTTGACAACTTTATTAATAATGGAGAAACGCCTGTTTACATTGGGTTTGGCAGTATGCAAAACTTTGATAGTTTTAGTAAAACACTTGCCTTAATTATTGAAGCTTTACGGATAACAAAACAAAGAGGCGTAGTTGGCCTTGGGTGGACAGAAAATAATTACAAAGATAAATTGCCTGGTAACCTATTCCTAACGGAGAGTGTGCCGCATACCTGGCTGTTTCCAAAAATGAAACTTCTCATCCATCACGGCGGAGCAGGTACAACAGCCACAGGGCTAAGGGCAGGTAAACCAACAATTGTAATTCCGCACAATGCAGATCAGCCAGCCTGGGGGCAAAGAGTTTTTGAATTAGGCGTGGGATCAAAGCCTATAAAAAAATCTAAATTAACAGCACACAACTTAGTTAATGCCATTTCATTTTCGCAAAAGCCAAACATTATTGCAAATGCTTACCGGCTTGGGCAGCAACTAAAAAATGAGAATGGTGTACAAAAGGCCGTACAAATAATTGATGGGTTGATGAGCAAAGAAAACAGCAGCAGCTATAGAACGATGTTGTAAATGTTTAAAAATTAATTCATAATCCCATCCTGCCAATCTCAAATGAATAATATTTTAGGAGAACAAAAAAATACAACAAAAGAAAATTGATTATTTTTTTATTTTATAAGAGGTTGCCAGCCAGCTTATGACCACCTCATACTATATCCAATAAGGCCAATAGAATTTTAATTTTAATCATACATCTAACTAAACCAAACCATAATGTTCACTTTAGAAAAATCTTTAGAAATTCTTGAACGCACACCAAACGTTCTCTATACAATGCTGCAGGATATTTCTGTTGAGTGGACTAACGCTAATGAGGGCGGGGAAACCTGGAGTGCTTATGATATTATCGGGCATTTGATTCATGGCGAAAAAACGGATTGGATACCAAGAGCAGAGATCATACTTTCAGAAAAGCCTGCTAAAACCTTTGAGCCTTATGACCGGCTGGCGCAGTTTGAAGAAAGCAAAAGCAAATCGTTGACACAGCTTTTAAATGAATTTGAAACACTGCGTGAAAAAAATGTGGCGAACCTACGCTCAAAAAATCTAACAGATAAAAACCTGCCACTGGGCGGCATGCATCCTGCACTTGGGCAGGTAAGCTTGTCGCAATTGCTTGCCACCTGGGTGGTACACGATCTTAATCATATTGCCCAGATCTGCCGGGTAATGGCAAAGCAATACAAAGACGAGGTCGGCCCGTGGATAGCCTACCTGGGAATCCTGCATGTGTAAAAATTACCAACAACTCCGGCAACAATTGGTTTATACCTTCCCTGCATAATTATACATTAAAATGCACTCTTCATTATCCTGCAATAGTAACGCGACCTCTTTAATGGTGGCTATTACAAATCGCCTTTATCACTGTTTAATTGATTAATTTGATGTGCATTTGAGATCAAAATCATTTTTATCTTAACCCCGCACATACTATATGCAAATGACTTCTCAACGATTAAGAAATGTTCCCCTGTTCTCTTCCATGAGCCCGGATGACCTGGAGGAGTTGATGAAAAATCTTACCCCGAAAGAGTATAACAGCAATGAAGTTATTTTCTGGATGGATGAAAGGGGTGATAAGCTATACATTATAAACGAAGGCGAGGTTACCATAAGCCAGCCTAATGAAGATGGTAAGGAAAGGATATTGGCGTCGCTTGGAGAAGGTGATTTTTTTGGAGAGTTATCATTGCTTGATGGCGGCCCGCATTCAGGTACGGCCAGGGCATTAACGGCTACATCGCTAATGATTCTTGACCAGGCTACTTTTTTTAAGTTTTTAGAAAAGCATCCCGACTTTTATAAAACCCTGCTAAGTGTATTGATCGAAAGATTAAGGTTTAGTGCAGACACCTTGCGCATTACCAACATTAATTCAAATGTTGGCGTTAATAAAAGAACTGCTCTTGAACG
>JANLXV010000375.1:0-1544 GCA_031365305.1 Chitinophagaceae bacterium | reverse complement strand
TAGCACAAAAGGAATTTGGTTATCCTGATTACCTGTACTACAAAAAAGATGATTCTAAAGTTGTGCAGTCATGGTGGACATGGACCGGCAAATCAAAGAAAACGGGGGAAGTTGTAAAAATTCCAATAGTGGCGTTCGACGATTTTAATAATGATGGCAAAATAGTAAGGGAGTACATATATGGAGATTTTTCGAAGATGGTCAAGGAATAAAGTTTCTTCATTCAATACTAAAAAGAATTAAAAACAATTTAAAAGTCTCATTATGCCAACAATCATTGCACGCCACAAAGTAGGCGATATTCACACATGGCTTGAAGGTCACCAGGACAGGCTTGAATTATTTGCTCCCGTATCATCAGGCTTTAGAACCTTTCAGGATATGGATGATCCCAATTCAGTGGTGATAATTATAGAAACAGATAATGTAGAAAAGCTGGCATCTGTTATTAACGATCCGGCTAATGATGAAGTAAAAGCCAGGCACACAGTACTTGAGCCAATTACTATTTCTACCGAACTATCCTTATAACAGGCAAAAGTAAAACCAGCTAAATCTAATTGCTTTAGCTGGTTTTCTTACAACTTTTTAACCCCTATGAAACGCATACACTCTCTGCCGCTACTGACCACATGAATGTTGTGTTCCCGTACCGGCGGGGTTTTCACCTCGTTCACTTTTGAAGAATTAAATCAATGCGTAAAACCCGGCGTATAAAACCTCTAACCCATTTTGTGCTTTCACTTCAACAAATATTTATCTTAACATCCCGGCGGGGTCTATAGATTTCTTCCTGTTCATAACCTGGCTGAATTTAATATCATAATTGGTTATAAAGCCAATTCTGTAATCTTGCAAAGGCAATCTCTCAAATCATTACCATGTTTTCCATTTCAATCCCGCAGCTATTCATTAGTCGAAATTCTACTCATCAGATAAATCTTTGAAAGTATCATTATTTTCCAGCAAACGTGCTGAATGATGTACGGTGATTATGTAAACTTTGTCTGTATCAACTCTGTAAATGATCCTGTATATTTTATAAAATATTTCTCTGTAATGTGATAGTGGCAGTTCACGAATTATTTTACCAATTTTAGGAAAGCTTTCAAGCTTAAGCGTTGCGTTAATTAACTTCCGTACAAATTGCTTTGCATAAAACTCCGAATCTTTGCTGATGTACGAAGCAATGTTATTTATATCATTCAAAGCATTTTCAGTCCAGATTATTAAAGCCATTTCGATAGCTTTTCTTTAGCTTCTTCTGTTGTATACGTTTTGCCTTCGGCAATATTTTTTTCGCCAGCTTCAATTTTGTTCAACAACACAATGCGCTCCAGCAAAACATCAACATCTGTAAACTCTTCTTCAGGCATTGCCTGCAACGATTCTATCACTTTTTTCTTTGAAATTGCCATTTGAATTATTTTTTCAAATTTACTTGATTTGTTTGTTCAGCAGAGTTGGTCGGTTCGATTTCTTTATCGTCAGTTAAGGTTTTCACCTCATTCACTTTTGAATATTAATATCAAAGCGTGAAACCC
>JANLXV010000450.1:0-3757 GCA_031365305.1 Chitinophagaceae bacterium | reverse complement strand
AAACGGCTTCAGCATCGTCACCATTTACGTGAAACACCGGTGCCTGAACCATTGCAGCAATTGAAGTACAATAATCCGATGTTCTTGCATCATCAAAATCTGTAGTAAAACCAATTTGGTTATTGATCACGAAGTGGATGGTTCCGCCGGTGTAATAGCCTTTAAGTCCACTCATCTGTAATACCTCATATATTATTCCCTGGCCAGCTACTGAGGCATCCCCATGAATTAATATCGGCAAAATTTTATCATAAGTACTTTCGTAAATAATGTCTGCCTTACTTCTGGCAAAGCCAATCACCACGGGGTTTACAGCTTCAAGATGCGAAGGGTTTGGGCAAAGCTTTAAATTTATTCTTTTGCCATTAGCCGTTTCCACTTCACTGCTGAACCCGAGGTGATATTTCACATCGCCAGTTCCCATAGTAGTGTCTGGAGCGGCGGTACCTTCAAACTCAGTAAAAATTTGCTCATAAGTTTTGCCCAATATGTTAGCGAGAATATTCAATCTTCCGCGGTGAGCCATACCAATCACCACTTCCATAACATTGTTATCGGCAGCAGTGGTTATAATAGTGTCCAATGCATTAATTGTATTTTCGCCGCCTTCCAGTGAAAATCTTTTTTGCCCGATATATTTTGTGTGAAGAAATTTCTCAAACATTACCCCCTGGTTAATCTTTTCGAGGATGCGTCTTTTTTTATCAAGTGGAACAGGGTTAATAAAATTGCGTTCCATTTCAGTGGTTATCCAGTCTACTTTTTCCTGGTCACTAATATATTTGTATTCAACACCAACATGATCTGCATATACCTTTCTTAAATGCTCCTGGATGTTGCGTAAAGTTGTAGGGCCTAAACCTATTCTATCTCCTACAAAAAAAGTTTTATCAAGGTCTTCTTCAGCTAATCCAAAAAAATTAAGATTTAAATTCGCATCTCTATCTTTTCTTTCCCTGATAGGATTTGTTTTTGCAATAAGGTGGCCTTTATTTCTATAACCGAGGATCATTCTGTAAGCACCTAATTCTTTTTTCCAACTGATGCCTTCTGTTGATAACGTTTTTTCATCTAAAGGTTTTTCTAAAACTGCCGTGCCATTGGTTTTTATATTTGGGCTAACCTTTTCAGTTGCATAATCAAATCCTTCAAAAAACATACGCATATCACCGTCAACGCTGGAAGGATCTTTTAAAAAATCTGAATATAAATTTTCGATGTAAGAAGGATGCGAACTGGTGATAAATGAAAAATCTTTCATAAAAAGAATCGTTATAAAAAAAGCCGGTTTATAAGTTGGCCGGATTGAGGGTTAGAAAAATAAAACACAGTTTTTTGTTACAGGCTTCGCAAATATCGGAAGATTTTGTAGCTAAATTTGACCTTTTAAGCATATTTAAATCTAATTCTTCGGCATAATTTTGTTCAAATTCAGTGATTAGCCTTATCTTCGCAGCCCAAATTTAAAATAATGGCAAATCATTCAGCAACAAGAAAAGATGTAAGACAAAGCCGTAAGCGCAATGAGCGGAACAGGTATTACGGCAAAACCACCAGGAATGCGATCCGTGATTTTAAAGTTTTGGATACAAAAGATTCTGCAAATGAGAAACTTCCTTCAGTAGCTTCAATGATTGATAAGCTTGCAAAACGTGGCATTATTCATAAAAATAAAGCTGCCAATCTTAAGAGAAAACTTACTAAGGGTGTAAGCGCCCTTGCAAAATAATTGATGTAATCTTCTTTAAATATTTTAAAAGAGGTTGTCTTGATGGGCAGCCTCTTTTGTTTTAGATAGCATCCTTCACATACAAATGAGGTGGCAGTTAAGTTACCTATACGCAGTTATTCTTTGATTAATTTTTTCTCCAAATCTTCGAGAGATATGCCTTTCGTTTCGGGTACTTTGGTAACAACCCAAACTAATTGAAGTGCCATCATAAAAGCAAAGAAGGCAAATATGGGCCAGGGGTTATCCTTAAATATGCCGGCATCTGCATCCAAAAAAACAGGCGTTAATAAAGTAATTAGTGCAGCAAAAACCCAGTGGGTGCTTGCGCCAAAAGATTGTCCAATAGCTCTTACTTTATTAGGAAAAATTTCTGAAATAAACACCCATATTACAGCGCCCTGCCCTATGGCATGTGCTGCAATAAATAACAGCAGGAAAAATAATAATGTAGGTGCCCCTGCATGTGTGTAAAAACACCAGGCTACCATTGCCAGGCTGAGTATATAGCCGAGAGAACCGATAATCAGTAATGTTCTTCTGCCCAGCTTATCAATCAGGTACAGCCCGATAAATGTAAACGCAAGATTAGTGCCACCGATGGCAATGGAATTAGCAAGAGATTCTTTGGCCGCCAGACCGGCTCTTTCCAGGATTTCTGGTGCATAATAGAGAATAAAATTAATGCCGGAGAGTTGATTAAAAAATGCAATCATAAAAGCCAGCCACATCACATTTTTATATTTATGATTGAAAATAGATGTTGTACGTACCGAAGATGTTTCATATTTATAACTCTCAAGAATAGACGTTACTTCAGCATCAGGATCAGAAACGCCAAGTTTAGATAATATCGTTTTAGCTTTTGTGTTATCGGTGCGGTTTGTAATCAGCCATCGTGGACTTTCGGGTACGCTAATCACTAAAGCAGAATAAATAAACGATGGAATGGCCAGTACGCCCAGCATCCAACGCCAATCATTTGCGCCACCTATGCCTTTTAGAAAATAGTTTGATAAAAAGGCAATTAAAATGCCGAACACAATATTAAATTGATACAAAGCCCCTAGCCTTCCCCTGTTTGCTGGAGTAGATATTTCTGAAATATAAGTAGGCGCCGCCACAGAAGATATACCAATGCCCAAACCACCAATAAAACGAAAAAATGAAAATGAATATGGCCCCGGTGCAAAAGCTGTACCTATTGCTGAAATGCTAAACAACAAACCGATCCAGATCAATACTTTTTTTCTGCCATATTTTTCTGTGGGGATGCCTCCGAATATTGCACCGATAACCGTACCCCACAAAGCCATAGACATAATAAAAAAACCATGAAACCAGGGAGAGGTATGCCACAATTCTTTTATAGGAAGATTTGCTCCTGAAATTACAACAGTATCAAACCCAAAAATAAATCCTGCTAAGGCAGCCGTTAATGAAATTCGTGTAACATAGCCTGCGGCTGCCGAAGAATGTGCGCTAGCCTGGCTGGCTGTATTATTAGTTTGGTTGAACATACAATCGTTTTGTGTGTTGAAGATACAGGGTAATAAAATAATATAAAGTATTACCCAGTGCACCCATGTATGATTTACAAAATGGCAAGCCGGGAAGTAAGGGTATTCAAAAGCAATGGATTAAAACTTTATCCGGGGAAGCAAACTTGAAATGCCGTCTGCTCAGGCGGATATAAATCCTGTGGTCCCAAATTTATTTTCAATTTTTTGCCAAGTCCATTTACGCCCTGTCCCACCTTTTAATTGGTTTTCGAGCTTTTGTACAGTTAGTAAAATACTCACAATAAATTACTATCCATGGCATGTAACTTTTATTTCGGACACCATAATAATTATGAGAATAAAATCTTTACAAAAGTTTCAATGATTCGCATATATGGAGTGTGTTGAACAGTTTAGGATGTGGAATGTAAAGTGTGGGCATTAAAAAAGCCCTAAAGTAGGGCTTTGTACCGAGGAGCAGACTTGAACTGCCGACCTCAGGGTTATGAATCCTGTGCTCTAACCA
>JANLXV010000277.1:0-1588 GCA_031365305.1 Chitinophagaceae bacterium | reverse complement strand
GGTTACCGGGTTAGGTGAAATTTTTACAACCTGTTTTTTTACAATGCAATTATTGGTATAAGCTATCGTCAATGAATCTGAAAAATAAGTGGTATCAGCCCCGATGATTTGCCTGAACCTGTAATAAACCAGTCCATCTTTTGCATCGCTTAAATCATCTTCATAAGCAAAATTATTTTGGTTGAATTGCTGGTTAAAGAGGCCTGTATATATCGGCATAAAGTTGCTATCACCTGCCGCTTTTCTTTCTAAAATAAATTGCATAGACGTATCGCCTTTTGCAGAATAATTGATAGTTGCCTTACAACCTGAAACACTTGCACTTTTTTCAAAAAGCCGGTTGTTTAATATCACAAAAGCTTTCTTCATATTAGGAATGCCATAACCAACACGATCATCAGGCGTCTGGTATTTAGCACTGCTTTTTTTTAGCGCTTCAATTATATCTATGCTGGAAAACTCTTTATAAGCCTGCCATAAGCAGGTTGCCAGCCCGGCCATATTTGGTGTTGCATAAGATGTACCGCTACCATAACTTATATTGCCCGAGCCATTGATAATTGCCGTACTGCTGCCAACCGAAGCAACAGTTGGTTTAACCTGTCCATCCGATGAGTAGCCATAACTGCTGAAGGCAGAACTTTGGCCATCAACCGTAACTGAGCCAACGGTTAGTGCACTATCCGCATCTGCAGGGGTTGAAATATAATGCCAGGACTTATCGCCACTATTACCTGCTGCAATAACAGATAAAATACCTTTTTTTGATGCGAGATCAGATGCTCTTGCAATTATTGTGGTATTGCCATCCAGGTCTTTATAGGTATGGTTAAATGCCGGGTTATCGAAAGTTGTGTATCCTAAAGATGTTGAAAAAACATCTGCGCCTATGCTATCGGCTTTTTCTGCTGCAGCAACCCAGTTTTGCTCTTCAATTAAATTTTCTGTTGCAACATCTTCTGTTCTGTACAAAATATAATTGGCCTTGGGACAGCTACCAACATATTTACCTGGCAGGTTACCGGCAAGTATAGCGAGGCAGTTCATACCATGACTATTATCTTCAGCCACGCCCTTTTCATTCTTTACAAAATCATAAGTATCTGCAACCTGGCCATTATTTCTCAGGCTATCAAATGCAGGAATAGAAGTGTATCTGAAGAATCCGGCATCTATTACAGCAATCATCATTCCTTTACCATCAAGGCCGCGGTTATGTAAAAATTCTCCCTGGTGAATATGTATCTGGGAAAATGTTGCGCCATAATCAAAGGCCAGGACAGTGGCCGGTTCATTTAATAAGGGGTATTTAACTATTAAATCATGATCAAGTTTTTTATTGACAACGGCGTTGCCTATTACTTTCATTACTGGAACGGCCCCTTGAACGAATGAGAACCCATTTATTTTAGACAGGGCAGTTGCGTCTGTAGTTTCAATACAAACCTGGTTTAACCATTTTGAAATATTCAAAATTTTTACCTCGCCTGCCTTGCGGATACTATCAATATAAGCAGGAGAAACAGGTAGGTCAGTGATGTCTATAATAATGTGTTGTTGCGACCGACGGAGTATTGACCTTTCTGAA
>JANLXV010000249.1:0-2465 GCA_031365305.1 Chitinophagaceae bacterium | reverse complement strand
AAGATGAGGTCATAAAAATTTACTAACCTAACTCTTTTGGGCTATTTGTGTCGGCACACAACATTATCAAAAATGTTTTGTACCTACGGCACAATAGCTCTCTTCCGGGCTTCGTTTCTATCATATCCTGCTCCGATGGAGCGATATAAAGTGAATTCAGGTATGGGCAACCTACTTCTCAAGTTTTCTTCTTCGCACTTCTTTTTTGATTAATCCAAGTTCACGCCCTGTATGCCCGCTGATGGAAGAATTTTCCTGGGCACGCCGCATAAGGTAAGGCACCACATCTTCAACCGGGCCAAAGGGTAAATATTTGCTTACAGAACAACCCGAAGCTGCCAGGTTAAAAGTAATGTTATCACTCATGCCAAACAGTTGCGAAAAGTGAACGTGCCGGTGGCAAACCTCACCATACTTTTCTTTCAACAATTCAGTCGTATACAAACTGCTTTGCTCATTGTGCGATGCTACAATCAGCATGATGTTTTCAAGATGGTCAATGCAAAATTTTATAGAAGCATTGTAATCTTTATCACTGGCTGCCTTGTTTGGCTGTATGGGACTGGGATAACCTAAGGCAGTTGCACGGGTGCGCTCTTTTTCCATGTAAGCGCCACGTACAAGTTTTACGCCCAATATAATACCATGCGCTTCTGCAAATGCAAAACTTTGTTTTAAAAAATTTAAGCGATCATGCCTGTATAATTGGATGGTGTTATATACCACCGCCTTTTCTTTGTTATACAACAACATCATTTCCATGGCAAGCGCATCCACAGGATCCTGTATCCAGGTTTCTTCAGCATCAATCAATACACCAATATCAGTGTCTGCTGCAACCTGGCAAATCTTTACAAGCCTTTCTCTAACCCTGGAAAATTCATGGCGTTCGTCAATGTTTAAAATGCTTACATCTATTTTTCCTTCAACGGTATCTTGAGTTGCGGCTGCTTCATCTGATTTTTCAAGCAACTTAAACCTGGCAAAGCCCGTAAGTTTTATGCTGATGAAAGGAATGTTTTTTTGGGTTGAAGCATACCTGATCACTTTTATAAATTCGTCAGTTGCATGTTCAAAACTATCTTCTCCTTCTTTGCCTTCAACGCCATAATCGAGAATGACCTGTACATTAAATGCGTTTAGTTTATCAGCCACAGCCTTCGTTTCATCAAGTGTTTCACCACCAACAAACTGCGAGAAAAGGGTTTGTTTTAGCAATCCATTTACAGGCAGCTTTGCTTTAATGGCCCACGGTGTAAGTTTGGTGCCCAGTTTTACCAGCCAACCTATGTTCATAGAAGCAAAGAGCCATTTGGCTTTTTTAAGCGCCGCATCTGACTTATAAGCAAAGGCTTTTTTAGTATCCTCAAAAGAAATATCCATAGCAATATATCAGCCCCGAAATTGGCTAAACCTTTTGCAACATCCAAATAAATAAAAGCTGATGCGTAATGTGCTTAATTATATTTGCACCAAAAATGCCAAATAAAACTTCTGCCGATAGCCTGGTGATCATGACGGAGCTTGTGTTACCTAATGACACCAACACCTTTGGTAATTTAATGGGCGGCAGACTGATGTATTGGATGGATATTGCGGCTGCACTTTCAGCTTTAAAGCATTGCAGCTACCCGGTAGTAACAGCTTCGGTAGATAATATCTCCTTTACAAGCCCGATAAAACTGGGTAACGTTGTACATATAGAAGCCAGGGTAACAAGGGCATTTCATACCAGCATGGAAATACACCTGAAGGTTTGGGGTGAAGATGCTTTATTGCAGTCAAGATATAAAAGCAATGAAGCCTTTTTTACTTTTGTTGCCATTGACGGAAGCGGCAAAGCCGTTGCGGTGCCCGAAATAAAGCCGCAGAACGAAGATGAAATTCGTTTGTTTGACGGTGCGCTTAGGCGGCGGCAGATCAGGTTGATATTAGGTGGTAAGATGAAGCCTGAAGATGCAGATGAACTAAAAGCTCTGTTTATGTAATATAATTTTATATCCTAAAGGTTTTATAAAGATTGCTTCTCCGCCAAAATTAGTGTTGGGTTAAAAAAGTCATTATGGGCGGATCGCAAAGACGGAGGGTGATTGCGTTCGTCTTTGCGAGGCACGAAGCAATCTAAAATCCACTTTTTTGGACTTTCAGATTATCTCAGGAATTAAAATTTAGATTTTAGAAGATTGCTTTTACGACATTATTATGATTGCTTCTCCGCCAAAATTAGTATTAGGGTGAAAAATCATTATGGGCGGATTGCAAAGACGGAGGGTGATTGCGTTCGTCTTTGCGAGGCACGAAGCAATCTAAAAAGCACTTTTTTGGACTTTCAGATTATCTTAGGAATTAAAATTTAGATTTAGAAGATTGCTTTTACAACATTATTAAGATTGCTTCTCCGCCAAAATTAGTGTTAGGTTGAAGAAGCTTTAATGGCGGATCACAAAGACGGAGGGTGATTGCGT
>JANLXV010000192.1:0-2270 GCA_031365305.1 Chitinophagaceae bacterium | reverse complement strand
AATGTCAATTTCTTCATACAAATTTTGACCTACATCAGCACAAAATAGTTCACCTGATTTGTCATCAAAAGAAATTCGCCAGGGCATACGCATGCCGTAACACCATATTTCATCTCTACCTGCTTTGCCCACAAATGGGTTGTCCGCCGGGATAGTATATGGGTCTCCATGATCAACATCAATCCTTATAATTTTTCCGAGTAATGTATTCATATCCTGGCCGTTGCCGGGATAGCCATGGGCATCTCCCTGGCCGCCTCCGTCGCCAAAGCCCATATACAAATAACCTTCTTTATCAAACACAATATTACCACCGTTATGATTCGATTCAGGTTGTTCTACTTCCAGTATGATTTTGGGTTGAGCAATGGCTTTATCAGGGTTGTTTGCATCTGCCTTGAATTCTGCTAACACTGATTTATTATCGAATCCTTTTTTGGAAGGTGCACTGTAATGCACAAAAAAACGCCCGTTGTTTTTATAATCCGGGTGAAATGCAAAACCCAGGATGCCGACATCCATATATTCATTTTTCATAGGGATGAGCAGTGATCTTATATTTAAAAATGGCTCTTTTAATAATTCGCCTTTTTTAACAACCATGATTTTGCCGGCTTGTTCTGCAATAAATATCCTGCCCGTACCGTCGTGTGCGTTTTCTAACGCCAGGGGGCCAAATAAGCCCTCCGCAACTTTTTCAAGTTTAAATACCAGCGAATTCTTTCCTTCGGCAACGGTGTGATCAACACTGGTTTGTTTTGCATGGTTAGTGCTGTTATTACAACTCAACGAGAGCAGAATAGGAAAACTGAAAATTATAAGATATTTCATGTATGTTTTACTTTTTCCTGCTTTCTATTCTTAAAAAATTTTTCATCAGGCTGTAAACCTTTTGCTGTTTCATAAAGCAATGGCCGGCGAATAAAAAGGCAAAATAACTATAATAGTTATTTGATGTAGTGTTTCCCTATAAACTGCCGTTGATCTGGCAGGTTGATATAGCTAAAAAAATTAAAAGTAGCCTGTTGCAAAAACACAAAAAAAAACCGGCTAATACCCTATAAGTCTGTCCCGGCATCATCTGAAAGTCGACTTCGTAAAATCGTGAACCCTGCAATGCTAGTTTCAGTTTCTTTATTATATCCTCGTAGCTCAGGCCAAAATTCTTACCTTTAATTTTGTTGTTATTCGGCATCAGCCCGGGCTTAAAATTATAATACTGGATGTTAACAAAGCCTATAATTGTTACTACTATTAAAACTATAACCTTCTATTTTTTTGATCTTGAAAAACAATTATTATGAAAAGAATTATCTTATTGACAACTTTAATTATTTTATGTTTCAGTGTATCAAATGCACAGGATTCCAAGGGTCTTGATAAAAGCCCCATGGACATGACTTACTATCCTGATAACTTTGCCCATGATAGAAAACCAGGAGACCAGCCACTTGTTAGAGTTACATACAGCAGACCTCAAAAAAATGAAAGAGAAATTTTTGGGAAGCTTGTTCCCTTTGGAGAGGTTTGGAGGGTAGGGGCAAATGAAGCCGTTGAGATTAAATTCTATAAAGACTTAGAATTTGGCGGAAAGAAAGTGAAAGCAGGATATTATTCGCTTTTCGCTATCCCCGGAGAAAAAGAATGGACGATTATTTTAAACAGTGATCTTGATTATTGGGGTGCTTACAGTTACAATAACAAGATGGATATACTAAGAGTAAATGTTCCAGTTACTCAAGTGGATAGTGCTGTCGAAAATTTCACCATAAAGTTTGAGGATAAAGGAGAAAAACAAAGCATAATGAAACTTGCGTGGGACAAAACGGTTGTTATAGTTCCTATTAAATTATAAAGTGGTCAAGGTTTTAGTGAGTTGATCAGGGAGTTAAGAAGGTAATTTGAGAACCATAAATATCTTTTATATTCAATAATTACATCGGTAGATGCACAACCCGTTTGTAAAACTTTGAATATTTTAGGAATTAGTGAAAGCAAATGTTGTAATGTATTGCTGTGAACATTTAGAAGAATTATAAGACAAAGGAGATTTAATACATTTCGCTGATAAGGAATATTTTTATCCACCACTATCCATGCATCAAGGCCATTTTCTTAGCGGCAGAAGTAACTGCCCATTCTTAATCCCATTCCAATTCATGTCCTTAACAGCAAAGGCCTCAAATTTAACAGCAAACTATTTCTAGAACGAATGTCAATATTTTCATTCTACAATGTCAGATAAAAACTTTTCGGCAGCCATGTGAATT
>JANLXV010000189.1:0-4820 GCA_031365305.1 Chitinophagaceae bacterium | reverse complement strand
AAATCCTGAAAATGGTTCGCAGAATGTTAGTGAAAATGCTTCTATATCAACAAGCATATTAAAACTTCCCAACGGTGGTATTGATAATAATACTATTATCCCGGCCAATGTTTATCTAAAAGAAGAATCTTCGGGCGTATTGGTAACGGCCAATGTAAACGGCACCGGCGGCGGTGATGCTATAACATTAACGCCTACAGCTCCTCTCAAATTAAGCACCACTTACGTTTTTACTATTACAGGCGGTGTTAAAGATCTCTTAGGCGTTTCATTCATTTCTTATACCAGTCGTTTTACAACTGGCTCTGGTTCATCCAGCGAAGTTTTAAATGCAAAGTTTGAAAAAGTTGCTATGCCTGGTATTAAAGGTCAGCATTCCAGCCTTACAGTAGGGCCTGATGGAAAATTTTATGCTTTAAGTATTGATGGTATTATTAAAAGATATACCATTAATACAGACGGTACATTAGACACGGTCAATGCACAATTTATTTATGCATTGCAGGATGCATACGGCACCCGAACCCCACGCTTAGCAATAGGGCTTGCGTTCGATCCATCTTCTACCGCCAATAACCTTATAGCCTGGGTAACGCATAGTACATTTGTATTTTTAAATGGGCCGGATTGGGACGGCAAACTGACTAAATTGAGTGGGCCTAATCTTGAAAATGTGCAGGATGTGCTTATTAATCTTCCCCGGTCTGCCAAAGACCATTTAACCAATAGTATTGCATTTGGCCCTGATGGCGCTTTATATTTTACACAAGGCAGCACAAGCGCTATGGGCAGAGCAGATAGAACATGGGGATTTAGAGATGAGCATTTATTATCCGGTGCCGTTTTAAGATTAAACCTTAATGCATTAAGTTCAACTTTGCCACTTGATGTAAAGACATCAGAAGGTGGCGGCACTTACAGCCCTTATAACGTAAATGCACCATTAACTATTTATGCTTCTGGTGTAAGAAATGCTTATGACCTGGTATGGCATAGCAATGGTAAGTTATATGTAGCTACAAATGGTTCTGCTGCTGGCGGCAATACCCCCGCATCGATAAATGGTACGCTTCGCCCTGATGGCTCAGTGTATAACGGGCCGGCAGTTCCGGCATTAACCAATGTTCAGCAAACTCAAAAAGATTTTCTTTTCAGGGTTGAACAGGGCGGGTTTTACGGTCACCCAAACCCCATGAGAGGCCAATATGTTATGAATGGCGGTAATCCTACATCGGCAATTGACCCCGCAGAAGTTCCAAGTTATACATTAGGTACATCGCCTGATGCCAATTACAGGGGCTATGCGTTTGATTTTCAAAATAACAAATCACCGGATGGCTCAATAGAATACAAGAGCAATACGTTCAATGGTGCTTTAAAAGGCAAGCTATTGGTAGTAAGATATAGCCAGAATGATGATATTATTACTTTAACCCCCGGTGGTCCTGATAAAGACATTACCAATTCTGTTGAAGGCGCTTTCGTACAAGGTTTTTCAGGCTTCAATGATCCGTTAGATCTTACAGAAGATACTTCAAAAGGCAATTTGTATGTTTCAGAATATGGTGGTGAAGGATCAATAGTTTTATTACGTGCTGTTAACACGGTTGTTAATAATAATGGTGTTATAACTGTTACACCTGACAAAATATATGATAACGATGTGGTAGGAGGCGTTGCCGGTACAAAGCGTTTTATTACTGTAAAGAATACAGGCGCAGGTAATTTGAGCTTAAATAACATTAGTGTTGCCGGTGTAGATGCCAGTCAGTTTTTATTAAGCGATCTTCCTGCATTACCACAAACATTGACTGCAGGAAGTTCTGTTGCATTCAGTGTAGCCTTTAATCCTGGAACAGCCGGCCTTAAAACCGGAAATGTCGTTATATCTAGTGATGATGCCACATCACCAAGTAAAGTGATAGCATTGAGAGGCCAGGGTACAACCGGCCTTGGAGGAATTAATGAGCCTTCGCTCCAGGCAATTTTAGACCTGAGAGAAATTCCCGTTACAGTTGGTGATGACAATGCTTCTACAGCTATAATTAACAGCAGTGCCACATTACAAAAAGCCGCAATATTAGGTGAAGAAGTGAGCATTCAAAGATTTCAAAAAGCCGGAACAGGTCCGGTTACCATCGAACCTTTAGCCGTTTTCGGGCCAACAGATAGTGCTATTGTTACAAGTTTAGGATGGTATAAAAGTGGTGATCTGACTTCTGCAAAAGAATTGTTCACAGTTTCAAACAACCCTGTTACAAACGGACAGACAGTGAACCCTGACATTGTTGGCCTACTTGCATTTGATCCATTAAATGAGGTCTTCGGTTTTTATTCTAAATGGCCATTCTTTAAAAACCGCATTTTATATAGCGAAGACAATTTAAACACATTTACGGGCAGTATTCCGCACCATGTAAGAATATATCCTTACAGGAATAACGGGGCTGTAGTTCCCAATACATATATTGTTGCTTTTGAAGAAACAACAAGTGGTATAGACTTCCAGGACATTGTATTTATTGTTAGAAATGTGAAGCCTGAGAGTTCAGCTAATTCATTGCTTTTTGTTGAAAACCCTGATAAGTTCCCATCAAATGATAATCTTGTATTTTCTAAAATACAGATTCCGTGGGGCAGGGATAGTGTGAAGAATGCGAATCACGATTCTATCAATTTAAGAATAAATAATAAAGGCATTAGCGCCTTAACCATTAAAAATTTCTTCTTAGGTAATAAAACGTTGTTCAAAGTTTTAAAAGTGAAAGGACTTAATTATGATTCATTAACTGCTTTTCCCATTACAATTGCGTCTGGAAGTTTTATAGATATTGCCATTAAATTTATTGCACTTGACCAGAGTACAAGAGTCAAAATTTGTGTAGATTCTTTAACCCTTGTGTCAAATGATGCTAAGGCTCCAACAAAAATTGTTTACTTGCGTGGTATTTGGCAGAAGCAGGGAGAAGGAACGTATGAGCCTTATGCGCAGGAAGTGATTACAGCGTTTGGCTTTAAAACAAAAACAGGCTTTAGCCATACTGATACCAATCTTGGCGATCCTAAATTTCCAAAAGGAGATGTAATTCTGTCATCATATTTTGTAAGAGTTGATTATACCAAGCCCATTTCGATTCGCCAAATGGCAGCTTATCATGGCTGTTGTATTGCAACAGAAAAAATCATGTGGCACACAAAAGGTTCTACCGTTCTTAATACTGTTTTTACCCACAGTGCGCTGGATGGTCAATCAATTTTACCAAGAAAAAACGGCTCAACAAGTGCACCTGCTGAAGGCTCAATCACTACCAATTCTGTTATAGGCTTTAAGGTAGGCGGAAAAGACTGGACGGATACAACCCTTAATCCAGGGCGTAAAATCGGTATCAGGGTTTGGAAGGCTATTGATGCCAGGGGAAATCTTATCCCTAATACTTACATAATTGGCAACGATTATTTAGGAAGTGATTTTACCAATTACGATTACCAGGACAATATTTATTATGTAAAAAATATAAAGCCTGAAACAGGAACTGTTTATAATTCTCAATTAGTCAGTTCGCCTTCAGCTCTTGAATTCGGCGAAAAAATACTTCAAAGTATTGATTCTCTTCAGGTAGCTATTTCTAACAATGGAAAGATTTACACCAACGGCTCAAAAGATCCAACGCTTACAATTGCGTCAGTACAAATAGTAGGCGATAATAAATCTGAATTTGCATTTGCAAATCCTTTGAAAACTGTATTAAATGCACAGGAAGCTACTACAATTGCTGTAGCGTTTAAACCGGTTAGTGAAGGGTTAAAAATTGCGGATCTTCTAATTAAATACAATAGCTCTGTTACGCCTTTAAGAATTCCTTTATATGGTATTGCTAAGCTGAATACAACTACTGTTACGCTTCATCAACGCATCAACAGTGGGTCTTCAACACCAGTTACCGTAAATGGAAAAACCTGGAGTGCAGATAATCAATTTGCGTTTGATAATCTTGAGCCTTATAATAACACTTTGCTGAGAGAAATAGCCGGCACAGATGAAGATACCGTGTATTTAAGAGAACAATCTTCAAATGGCGATAAGAAGCCTTTCCGCTATGAAATTCCTGTAGCTAATGGCAACTACGTTGTACGGCTTCACTTTGCTGAATTATATTGGGGCAATGCCGGCAGCACCGTTGGCTTAGCAGGCGGACCTGGGTCAAGAGTTATGACTGTTGCCCTGGAAGGCATACCACGATTAATTAATTTTGATGTGGCACAGGAAGTAGGCAGCGCTACAGCCATAGTAAAAAACATTGGTGTAGCAGTTACAGACGGAAAACTGAACATTGATTTTTCTGCAACAGTAAACAGGCCAATGGTTTGCGGAGTAGAGGTTTACAGCTTTAGTACGGGCGCCGGTTTAATGAGTGCAAACAGTAACCTCGATTCTTCCATTGTGTTTGGTAAAAATTACACCCCGGCCATCGTTACGCCAACGGCTGAAGAATTGAAAGTCTATCCAAACCCTTTTAAAAAGAAATTTGCAATTAACTTTCCTTCTGCTTACGTTGGAAATTATACTATACACATGGTAGACCCTGTTGGCCGCATACACGACTTGGGGAAAGTAAACGTGAGATCCGGTGGCTTTTCAGCTCAAATGGATGTTTCAAAATATGCTTTCAAACCCGGAATATATCTTCTAAAAATAATATCACGGTCAAAACAAACAGATATTTTAAAGCTTATAATTGAGTAATTAATTTGATAAAAATCAAAAAAAAGCCATTGCAAAAAGCAATGGCTTTTTTTTTAGAATTGTTGGTATAATTATG
>JANLXV010000433.1:0-3864 GCA_031365305.1 Chitinophagaceae bacterium | reverse complement strand
ATATAACAGGTATGATTAGGTAATACATTAACAATATTAATAATTATGATTGTTTAAGGAACGATTATTATATATCATCTTTCCCTGTTACAATGGTTATAATCACTTAAAAATGATAGATGGCTTATATTATTTTGCTTCTTCAAAACTGTCAACATTTACCCTGATTTTTATACCAGGCATTTCTTCAGCCTGTAATTCAAAAACAATCTTACCGGCCTTATTTTCAAGGTGTATGGTAGAATGCCTAATATCGCCACTTTCATTAGGTATATCTGCTTTTAATACTGATTGTCCTTCTTTATAAGGTATTGTCCAGTTGCAGGTATTTTCAGTTATGGTACCATTCATTTCCTTCTTATCACCAGGTGCAACACGTATGGTTGACCTATCAATTGTTATGATTGTTTTTTCCGGCTCAGCATGTTGCACCACATCATTGCTGTCAAGATATTCGGTAAGTGAAGCAGTGAGTATAACTTTTTTATCGCATTGGCTATAACCCGTAAAGTAGGCTGGCACCAAGGCTGCAAGAATAATTACCATTTTCATTTGTCGTTTTTAGCATTAAAGATGCGTATGTTTTAGGTAGCTCTTTGGGTTATAAAAGGGCAAAAGGTTGTAATTGTATAAAGACGATTTTCAGGCATCATCGCTTACTCTCTTTGATAAGCCGGGCGCTTTCTAAACAATTATCAATTCAGTAAGATGCTGACCATGCCCCAAACTCATAATCAGGCGTTTTGTATACTGAACAATAAAAGATAGCGTTGTGGCATGATCATTTTGTTTTATTAAAAGTAAATGATGGGTTACTTTGCAGCAGACTGTTGTACGAGTGGCTTATAAAAGCTACTAAAGGTTACAAAAAGCTGGCAACGGCACCTGAAGGCACAACTAAGAATATTGTAAATATGCTGAAGCGGAAATATAAAAATCTACAATCATTATCGTATCCGTGTTTTCGATAATCTTCTTTGCAGCAGGAGTAATTGCCTACCCCAACAACCTAACTGCCATTATATACACCAGCAAACATTTTTGCAAAATCAGCCAGTTTAGTTTTGCCTAAGGTTTGCGGCCTGTTCTTCCAATAATCTTCACTCATCACCTGGCTATCAATAGCGCCACCCATCTCCACATAATTTTTAGCCACTTCACCGGGCAGGCCGGCCTGTGTCATACCATCATAAGCCTGTTCATTGGTAAAAGCAACCCAGGGCAGATCAGGCTTTCCAATGGCTTTACCAATTTCTGCAGCAATGCTGTCTGTAGAAACTTCATCACTCGCAATATAACGCACACTATGGCCGGTAAAATTAATATGTAACAATTCCTCTGCAGCTACTGCAGCTATATCTGCCGGGTCAACAATAGGAAATTTATCGCCTTTAATTGTATAATTGCCACCCATAATACCCGCAGTTTTTATAAGCCCTACATTGCTTAAAAGGTTAGGATAAAAATAAGCTGGGCGAAGATGTTTGATATTGACCTCTGTTAAAGTGTTCAGCGCTTTTTCTGCACGATGCAATCCGCTGACAGGGCCTACACCTTCCGGTATATGGGCACCTATGCTGCTCAGGTTTACAACATGCTTTACGCCTGCGGCTTTAATGGCTGCGGCATAGTTCAGGCCTATGTTTCCAATGTGTGCCTTCCAGTCTGTGGCAGTCATTGTAGGCGGCACCATGGTATACACGGCATCAGCGCCTGTAAAAGTTTGGGTTAAAAAATCAACATCCTCAACAGAGCCTACAGCAGCTTTTGCGCCAAGGGCTTCTATTGCGGTGGCATTATCTTTTTTTGAAGTGATAACGGTAACCTCATGCCCGGAATTTACTAATGCCTCTGATAAAGGTTTGCTGACATTGCCCAGGGAGCCTGTGATAACATATTTCATGATAATTATTTTGTATGTAATTTAAACGATTACAACATTTTTTTCAAAAGCTTCTCGTAGGCTGTGCCCGCAAAACCCCTGCTTAAGCCGAAGCAGGTAAACAGGTATGTTAGCAAAGCCTTATAATGTTCCGGATGATGATAAGAGTTATTTAGAAGCTTTTCCCTATACCTGCTTTGCCTTTATGCCGTTTCATTTTTTGAACTTTGGTCGAATGATCATCCGGCGTGCGGAAGCGTATTTTCCCCATTATCGAACATGACCCGAACATGGCCCGAATAAGACCCAAACAAGATCTAACAAAACACCTTCGTAAATACGCCGGGAAAAATTACATTTCGCCTGCTTAAAACTTTTTTTGTATTACTTCACCACGATGAAATATCTTTTGAAAGTTGAACTTCCTAATATTATTAATAAAAAAACAGGATGCTCTTGTTACCTTTAATTTTTTAAAAACTAAAACTAAAACAATGACTACAAAACAGGTTGCAGATCGCCTTGTAGAAATTTGCCGGGCTGGTAAAATTCCGGATGCACTGAACGAATTATATGCAGAGGATGCTGTAAGTATTGAACCGAATGACTCAATGGGCCCGCCTGAAACCAAAGGGTTAGACGCTATAAAAAAGAAAGGAGAAATGTTTAATTCTATGCTTGAAGAGTTTCATGGCTCAACCATTTCTGATCCGGTGGTGGCAGGCGACTATTTTGCAATTTCATGGGATATGGATGCAAAAATGAAAGGGCATGAAAGAATGATGATGAGCGAAATTTGTGTGTACAAAGTAAAAGACGGCAAGATAGTTTCTGAAGAATTTTTCTTTTCCATGTAGGTAGTTCAGATTGATTTATTCTACCATGGATGTGATGGCTAAATTGTAGCATTCAGGTTTTTACAATGCCCGGAAATATGCTGCAGCAAAAGAGCACATTATCTTCACTGCTCTTTTGCTGATACAGTTGGCTTATATTCAATTTTCTTTAATAAAATAAGTATTGTAGCCATCTACATAACTATCTACGAAAACAACCTGGTTATTGAAAAAAGCATGAAGCCCTTTACGTACTCATTTGGTACTGTAAGCGACAGCGACCAATATGTAGGAATCAAACTTTGTAATCCCCATGTACCCTGAGCTAATACCGATGAATTTTCCATAACTGTATAGGTAGTATCAGGCTTAAAAGTTGCCCTAATATTTTTATTTGTTAACAGCACTGTTCCGGTAGGTGATAATCGTTTAGTCCATTTTCACGTGCCCAATATGTTGGTTGAAGTTGTTGCGGAGTCTTCAATAAGGTCGCAGCCCCATGCTGCGTCAATACCAGTATTTACAGCCTGTTTTTTACAGGCAAAAAGTATGAGGCAAATAGATAATATTACAAGTGTTTGTCGCATGTTTTGTTTTTCTGCTGACAGTTTAATGTAATAAAACGTTGCAGCGGTATCATTAAGAAAGATAAATAATATAATCAGTTGGCAGGTTAACGATTTACGTAATCTATAAAAAATGCAAATGTAGCCTTGCGATGATCAGGCTGATGGCGTACGGAACAAAACCGCCTACTTTATTATTGATGCTGCAATGGCTAAGGCGGTGGTTAAAATAGCAAATAAGGTTCTCACTAAATGAAATCTATTCCATCCAGATTCGAATGCTGCTCTTTGTTGAGATAAGTTTGTTGCATGAGCATTTAAAATATCAAATTTTTCCAAAGCATTATTTAAAGGAATGTTGCCGAATGCAGTTACACCAACAACACCGGCAATGTAAATAATAGTTGCTGCAAATAGTAAATAAAAGGTTACAGGGGAGGCATGTGATTTACTGTACCATGTTGCAATTGGCAAGAGCAATAATGTACCTGCAAAGCTTATAAAGAAATAAGGATTTAAAATTTCTTTGTTGATGGATTGCATTGCTTTTAAATATTCGCCATCAGTTAATTTACTTAAG
>JANLXV010000164.1:0-4383 GCA_031365305.1 Chitinophagaceae bacterium | reverse complement strand
AAGTATCCCCCCACTTATAATCAGTGATAAAAGTAGTAGCCTCACTTAAGTGTCAACGCCAATGAAATAATGTTGCTGTTCAACCCATTGCTCCGGTTATAATAGCCATATCTTAATTCCATATTGGTAAGATGCTGAATGCCAAACACGCCTTCAGGTGGTGATATGCGCAAACCTAATCCTGCAAAATGGCTGGTAAAATCAGAGAGGTCGAAGTCTGAAGTATAAAAGGCATTGGATTGATCGTGTTGCAAATAGCCTGCAAAATATTTTAAACCACTTTGTTTGTAAAACCTATAAAACGGGCTGAGTGAAAAAGCCTGTGATATTTTATAAGGAATTTCAAGGTTTATAGTGTTGGCCTGTAGCCCCCAATCATCTTTGTAATACCTGTAATAGCTTCTGAAAATAATTTTATCACCTGCAAAATAATTCAGCCTTACACCAACCGGCACTTTAAAGCGTGAAGCCGGCAAATGCTCATTACTTTCCGCACCGTTCTTAAAATATATGCGGTGAAAGGGCGTACCAAGATAGCCATCCTGGTAAACGATGTCGAGCATAAAGCCCAGTTGCAACCGGGTATTAACGGTGGCTAAGTAATTAAGCGACGCACTTAGTGAATTCCTCTTGGTCCATTTCTCAGGGCCGGCCCGCAATTCAATAGGCAAGATCAATTTTAATTTATCTACATAAGCCTGGAGTTTAATATTTAATTCCCTGTTATTATCTTTTGAGGTTTTGGTAAAGCCTACACCTGCACCAAGGGAATTATAATCAAACTCATTAGAAAAAGACCCATTAAAAGCTATGGCATTGCCTTTTGCTTCATTATTAATGGTGTATGAAACAGATGGGTAAAAACGGGTGTCACTATAAGATGGAGAAGAAATAGTTGAGGGATCAACTTTGTCAGACGAAGCCGAAGTATAATGATCAACGCCTATTTCAAAGCCAAGCGTGTGCTTGATATTTTTCTGGTTATATTTTGAAAATTTAAGGTCAATGGTGGTGGCAAAATCCGATAGTTTTTCGGTGCCAACGCCACCTGTAACTGCTGAATTGTTTCCGTTTTGGCGATAATAACTTGTTACAAAATCTATCTGATCGGTTTTAAGTTTTTTGGTTTTATAAGTTGAACTATCGGGCAGTGTTTGTGAAAAAGCGCCAAGCACCCCAATGTACATGCCGATTATACTTAATGATAACTTTCTCATGTGGTTTAATTAATTGCAGCCGCAGCCTCCGCCTGTTTTACCACTTGTTGCACCTGAAGCACCTTCGCGGTAAGCCTGAAAATTGGATTCAAATTTTTCACTTTGTCTTGGCGTTAATTGCATCTCTGCATCGTTCACATAAGCTTTTTGATAAGCCTTTGGCGAGGTGCAGGAATGCAACACCATCATAGCGAAAATCATCACGGACAAAATTCTCAACGGTTTCAATATTTTAAGCATCTATATTAAATTTATATTATCAGAGGTGAACAAACGGTTGTCATCATCAATAATTATACAATGAATACCCGGCAATTGATTGATCAAATGCAACCCGGGTTTAACACCCATAACAGTAACAGGTGTAGCCAGTGCATCAGCCAGTTCAGCATCGGGTGCAATAATGCTTACACTTTTTATGCCGCTTACCGGCATGCCGGTACGTGGGTCAATAGTGTGCGAATATTTTTTGCCATTAACCGTTACAAACTTTATGTAATTGCCTGATGTGGCTATAGCCTTGTTGCTAATGTCCAGTTCTGAAAAAATTTGTGAAAACACGTTAGGATTAGCAATACCAACCGTCCACGGCTTTCCGTTTTCCTGCATGCCCCATGTGGTTAGGTCTCCGGAGGCGTTTACAATTCCTGCTGAAACGCCCTCTGCTTTCAAAACCTGTTTTGCTTTTTCTGCCGCATAGCCTTTTCCAATACCGCCAAAACCAATACGCATGCCTTTTTCTTTTAAAAAAATAGTTTGCTCCTTGTCATTTACAATAACATTTTTATAGTTGATAAGCCTTACTGATTTTTTCGCTGTATCTATATCAGGTAAGCTCGTCATGGTCATGTCAAAGTTCCAGAGTTTCTTATCAATAGACCCATAACTAATATCGAAGGCACCCTGCGTAAGGGCTGAAATTTGTAATGATCTTTTTACAAGCTGTATCACTTCCTCATTTACCGTAACTGGTGAAATGCCTGCATACCGGTTGATAATGTTTACCTGGCTGTCTTCATTAAAAGTGGTAAACAAGGCTTCAATTCTTTTTACTTCATTGATAGCTTTGTTACAAACTTTTTGCCCGGTTTCATCATCCTCAGCTAAGACGGTAAATTTAAAAATATTACCCATTAGCTTAGCAGATACTGAAAACCTGGTTTTTATATCAACGATGTTATTGTTGATGTTCATCTAAATTTTTGATTGCAGTTACCCATTGCTCCGGTGTGTAATTAGGCACACCTTCCCAGCTTTTAATGATCTTTCCTTCTTCATCTAACAATAATGTAAACGGAAATTTTCCTTCACGGTTGTATTCATTGGCGAGCGCTTCATTTTTTTCGACCTGCTCTTTAGGCAATTGATTTTTTTTAAGACGTGGAAAATTAGCATTTACCAAAACAATTGAACTATCTGCAAAACTTTTGAAGGTATCGCTTTCAAAAATTTCTCTTTTTAATCTTATACAGGGCGAACACCAGTCGGAGCCGGAAAAATTTAATAAGATCAATTGATGCTTTTGAGCAGCTAAGGCTTTTGCTTCTTTAAAATCTGTAAGCCAGCCTGGGTTTGCGAGTAAGGCAGAAAACAGTAGGTGTAGAAGAGCGGCTTTAATCATGTAGTATGGGTAAATTTTATATCAAATTACTTCAAGTGTAGTTACTATATCAAACTTAAATTTATATTGATAAACATTTAACGTATACATTACGCAAATGAAGCCTGAAGGGCTGCGACTTAATAAAGATTTATGAAAAAATATACTACAATATGCCTGGTGCTGCTGAGCTATTGGTCTTCTGCTGCTGATAGTCTTATTGTGCAGTCGCCCGACAAAAAAATAACTGTTACAGTTTTTCTTAAGAATACTATATGGTACAGGATTGATTATGCCAACATTACTATTCTTCAACCGTCAGAAATTGATTTGCTTTTAGTGTCCGGAAAAATGTCAGATGATCTGAAGGTTGCCGCAGTAAAAACTATAGCTGTTAATGACTCTATCATATCGCCTGTACCTGAAAAACGAAAGATAATACCGGATGTATATAATGAGCTTGCCATAAAATTTAAAAAGCCGTACACGCTTTTATTCAGAGTGTATAATGATGGTGTTGCCTACCGGTTTGCTACTGCCTTTAGAGATTCTATTATAATTAAAAACGAAACTGCCGGGTTTGTTTTTAATACAAACGAAAAGGTGTTTCTACCTATCATTCATCCACGTAGTGATGCAGATCATTTTCATACCAGTTTTGAAGAACTGTACCAGTTTAAAAATGTAGATAGCATTGCAAAAACTGACCTGGCTTACACACCTGTTTTGGTTGGCGATACAGGTGCAATAAAGCTGGGCATTACCGAATCTGACCTTGAAGATTATCCCGGAATGTTTTTATCCGGTGATAGCAACAATACGTTACATGGTGAGTTTGCGCCTTATCCTTTGGAGGAAAAAATGACCGAAGGCGGCTTTCAACAATTGTTGGTAACGAAGAGGGCCGACTTTATTGCAAAAACAAAAGGTAAAAGAAATTTTCCCTGGAGAATTATCATGATTGCGCCTACTGATAGGGATTTGCCGGGCAATGACCTGGTGTATCGCCTGGCAAGCCGGGCTAAACAAAAAGATGTGTCGTACGTAAACCCGGGGCAGGGAACGGATGAATGGATCATAGGTATTAATTTATTTAATATCCCGTTTAAGGCCGGTGTAAATACAGCCACTTATAAATACTACATTGATTTTGCAAAACAGTTTGGCTTTGAACGCATCATGATGGATGCGGGTTGGAGTGAAAATTTAGATCTCTTTAAAATTGTACGTGAAATAAATATGGATACGCTTTCGGCTTACGCAAAACGACAGGGTGTCAAGTTAAGTATGTGGACGTTATGCGCTACGCTTGAAAGGCAACTGGATAGCGCACTTGATCAGTTTAATAAATGGGGTGTTGATTTTATAATGACTGATTTTATTGATCGTGATGATCAGAAGATTGTGAACTTTTATCATCGTATTGCAAAGGCTTGTGCTGATCACAAGATCATGATCATGTTTCATGGGGCCTATGCGCCGAAGGGCTTTAATCGAACTTATCCTAATGCTGTTACAAGAGAAGGTGTATTGGGTTCTGAATATAATATCTGGAGTGATAAGCCA